>CAOSZT010000083.1 GCA_948528155.1 uncultured Clostridia bacterium
TATGTGTTTCTGAAATCATTTATATTTTAATATTTTTGGCTACTTTACTATTTGAAACTTTAAATATTTACATAATTATATTTTAAAGTTTTTATATTAATTATATAGATAATCTTGTGGATCTACATGCTGTCCATTTACTCTAACCTCTAAGTGTAAATGTGGTCCTGTTGAATTTCCTGTACTTCCAACATCTGCGATTATATCTCCTGCTTTTACAGTTTGACCAGCTTTTACATACATTTTACTAGTGTGGGCATACCAAGTTTCAACATTATTTCCATGGTCTACTTTAACTAAGTATCCATATGATCCTTTATTTTCTGCAAAGGTTACTGTTCCATCTGCTATTACTTTTATTGGTGTGCCTTTTGTTGCTGCTATATCTAGTCCTGTGTGTGTTGATACTCTTATTCTACTGCTTACTCCATATCTTGATGTTATTGTTCCTGTTATTGGTAATGTAGTTATTTTTATTCCATTTATTTTAGAGATTGGTTCTGTGGTGTCAATATCTAATTTATTTATTATATTTTCTTTTGCTATTTCTATTGTATTTGTGTTAATTTCTTCTATTTCTTTTGTTGTCTTTTTGTTTACTGTTAGTGTTACTTCATTGTCTGACACTTCTTTTATTTCGTTTACTAATTGATTTGCATTTTCTTGCGAATCAACTTTTTCAATTGTTTGGTTGTTAGAAGCTATTTCATAATATTTATATGTTATTTCTACTTCTTTTTGTAGTGCAATTATGATTTCACTTTCATTATTCTCTTTTGTCTTTTCTACTAGTTTTAACTCATAATCTGGAATTTTAACTAAATTGACTTTATCAATATTTTTTCCTTGATAGTTTTCTATGTTGTTTACAATCTTTTCTGTTAATTCACTTTTGTTTTTTACATATCCAACTTTTTCTCCAGAAATTCTTACTTCATACATTGGCTTATATTTTAATAATAATATCGCGATAATAAAACCAAAAGCAATTAAAGTTATGTTAAAAAGTTTTAAGGTTTCTTTTGTATAGAATTTTAATTTTCTAATACTAATAAAATCCACTCTCCTTTTTTGTTATATTTTAACGCGATTAATGTTTATTATACTATATATTCTACTCATTTTCAAATTATGTATTCATAGTTTAACCATTTTTTCCGATTTTTTCAGTTTTTATTTGGTTATTTTTTCCAATATTGTATTTTTTACTCGATTTTTCTTATTTTTTTTCATTTTTACTCTTTTTATTTATGTCTATTATTTTTTTATATTATTTTTTCTTTTATTTTTTATTTTCTTATTTATGTTTCTATATTTACTTATTGGTTTACTTATATTAAAAAGTTTCTTCAAAACTTATGAGTTAAATGGTATATTAATGTTGTAAGATAGGAAGGTGATTTTAAAATGGCTATAGATTATAGTGTTATAGGTTCTAGAATTAAACAAGCTAGGCTTGCTAAAAATATGACTCAAGAAGATTTGGCAGATAAAATTGATATTTCTGTTGCTTTTTTGAGTAGAGTTGAAAGAGGTAATTCTCATATTAATTTGAAAAGATTAAATCAATTATGTGGTTTATTAGATGTTTCTGAAGGTTATTTATTGAATGGAGCTTCTAGTAGTTCTGAGAATTATTTAGATAAAGAATTTACAGATTTAATTAAAAGTGTTTCTCCTGAAAAACAAAAATTAATATATAATGTAGCTAAAGCTATTGTTGATACAGATATAGAAGAATAAAATAAAAGCTGGATTTAATTCAGCTTTTTTTAATTTATTGTTGTATTTGTTGGTCCTGTTCCTACAACATTTTCTTGTAGTGAACGCCAAGTATTGCAACCTACAATTCCATCTGCCGCTAAACCTCTTGACTTTTGATAGTTTATAACTGCATTTTGAGTAGCTGATCCAAATATTCCATCTAGCCCTCCTGTTCTATATCCTAGTGTGTTTAAATCATCTTGTGCAATTAGTACATATGTGCTTATACTTCCTCTTTTTATTTGTGGGAATCCTCCTGTTGGGCATGCTGGTTTTCCGAAATCGTTTATCAAAGTGTACCCATGTAGGAGTTAGTGATTTTGGTTCTTGTGTTACACATGTTTTCAAAAACTTTTGAGTCAATTCCTTTAAATTTACTTATATCGAGTTTTTTCGCTGTTTCTAGGAATTCCTTAAAACTAATTCTTAAATGAACATCTATTTTATTATCATATACAACAATCTCTTTTATGATTGATGATAGTATCATTTTCTTCTTTTCTACACTACAATTTTTTAATATTTCTTTCCAATCTGGAATCATACTTTTAAGTTTCAGCATTTGTTCAAAGTTAATCTCTTTTTCTTCTTTTATTTTTTCTAGTTCCATCTTTTGTTTTTGATATTCCTTTATCTTTTGTTCATTTTCTTTCATTAAGCTAGATATTAATTCTCTTGAAAAAGTACTTTTACCAGTTATTACATTTATTATTTCTTCTTTTAATACTTCATTTTTATTAGAATATTCTTTAATATTTTTTTCTAATTCTTTAATTTGTTTTCCCTCATTATCATTTGTATTTTTATGAATTTTTCTTACATATTCTGATAAATCTCTTTTTTCTAATAAATCAAAATATTGGTATATTTCATTTAATACTGGTTCTTCTATTGTGTTATTCTTATGACTTTTCTTTTTACAATCACATTTTCTACCACTAGAATTATTATTACAAGCATAATAACTATATTTCGTATACCCTTTGTTTCCATCTTCTAGCTTTATTTCTCTTTTAGAACTTCTTGTTGTTAATTTAGCTCCACATCCACCACAAGTTATGTATCCTGTAAAAAGCATTTCTCCTTTTGTTTGATATTTAAAATGTTCTTTATTTGCTCTCTCACATTGATTGTTTTTATCTTTCCTTGATTTTTTTATCTTTTGTGCTTTTTCAAATTGCTCTTCTGATATTATTTGAAACTCTGGTATTTTTTCTTTTGAATAAATCCAATCTTCTACATTGGATACTCTTTTTCGTTTTCCACCACCGATTGGTACACTTGTTTTATGGAAGCACAAATATCCTGTATAAATAGGATTTCTAAGCATATTGTTTACTGTGCTATAACTCCATTCAAAACCTTTATGAGTTTTATAGCCTTTTTCATTCAAGTATTTTGCTATTCTAATTCCACCATATCCTTCTTCTGTAAATAAATTAAATATCTTTTTCACAATTTCCGCTTCTGTTGGTATTATTTCATAATTTTTTCTCTCTACTCCTCTTTTAGTAAAAATTCCTGTTTTAACCATTCTATAACCATAAGGAGGTACTGATATGATATTGATACCTTGTTCAATCATTTGCTTTTGTTTTGTTCTTACCCTTATTGACGTTTTCTCACTTTCTCCACCAGATTGCCAATATCTTATATAGTTAATTAGCTTATCTGCTCGTGATTCGAATTTTTGCTGTCCTTCCTGTGTTGACCATATTTCAATACCATGTTCATCAAACCATTCCACAATGAAAGGAGTTTCGTCATCTCTTCTTCCGAAGTCTATCAAACATAAATACAAGTAGAACATCAAATTCTTTGTTTATTGCATCTGTTCTTATTTCTTGCAGAACATCTCTATCTTCAAGTTTTTTATTGTATCCTGATACACCTTTTTCAATGTATTCTTTGTCAAATTCCCAGTCAGGCATCATGTCTATGTATTTCATACATTCTATTCTTTGCATTGGTATATCGTTTTTGTCTAGCTGTTTTACTGTTGATACTCTGTATAGACATCTAACTCTTTTCATTGTCCTCCTCCTTTCTTCATTTTTTAGGTTATCATTTATTTTTTACTTTTAGAAATATGAAAAAGTTTATAATTATCTTAATTTACACATTTGCAATTTTACTTATATTGTGCTTTTATTACATTTCTTTAAATCCTTATATGTTACTCTTTTAATTTTCTAGTTTTAAAATATCTTCAATGTAAAATTTAGTTAATTGTTTTAAAACATCTGCCATTATATTTGTTTCTTCTTCATCTTCAAAAATTATATTTATTTCTTGATTTTTTTCTTTATCTATTGTTTTTATAATTTTTTGTTGATTCTCATTTGTTTCCAATACATATTCTTCTTTGGTATCGATTTCATTTTTTTCCTTCAAATACAACACCTCTAGTTCAATTTATATTTGAAAAACAAATAATAATTACTGTAATAATTTCTATTTTCACGATTTAATATCTTATTTTTCTAATCATCAAACGGCTTTATATGCCCTCAGGAATTTCACCTATCTGAATTACCAGACTTATTCTCATTGCGTGGGACGGTTTCTTCTCGCTCGTGCTATGACTAAATAAGAGTTTCTTTAATTGTATTTAATGATTCCATATTTAATTTTCAATGTACTTTGAGAGAAATTTTTCATTCATAACAGCCATTAGCTTTTTTTAATATGCCACTTTCTGAAAAATATTTTTATCTCTATTTATAACGGCGATTGAATTAAAAAAAGGTAACGCTTTTTTTGAAATTTTTTCTCCTCTTACTTGTACAGTAATTTTTTACCCCATTTTTAAGGTCATTTTGAAAAAAATTTTTCTCTCCTACTTGTAAAGCATTTTAGGTATGTGTTTTTTACCCCTTTAGTCAAAATATTTTTATTTTTTGAAAATATCTCTCCTATATGTAAAGTAATTTAAGTGGGTATTTCTTGATAGTAAATGAAAATTTTTTAATAACTCTTAAAAATTGGCACAAAAAAACTGTGATTTATAATCACAGTTAATATACTTTTTAAATTTTTTATTTATTTAAAACAAATTCTTCTGCAAGCTTTTTAAAAATAGCATTTTCCATTTTATTTTCTAAAATACGAATATTATCATATCTTTCAGCATTTTCTATAAACCAATTTTTTATATTTGTATTTTTTATTATAGCTAATTCATCTTGTTTTAATCTTTTAAGAATCTCTTCGTAATATTTATCGATTATTATTATCTTTTCCTCACAACTTAGTTCTTGGTATTTAATACAATCACCTATTCTAGAAAACATTGCTGGTCCTAATTTTTCTTTAATTTCTTCCTCACTATTAAAATTACTTGTACAAATAAAAACACATCTCTTTACATCTACTTCATAATTTGTATCAACTAATTTACCTTCATCAAACATTTCATAAAATGCATTATAAAAAATTGGATTAACTTTATCAAATTCATCTATGAGTACTATATTAGTTTCTCTACTTTGTAAATCTTTTGCAAAACTACTTCTAGAATGTTCTCCGCCAAAAACATAATTATAAGCTTCTTGACTTTGCATCATGGAAAACTGTATTCTTAATAACTCTCCACCTAATGATTGACTTATGCTCTTAGCTGTTTCAGTTTTCCCTACACCTGATGGACCATACAATAATAATACAATTGGTTTATTATTTTGTTTAGCAATCAATTTATATAAAGAAGAAATAATTTCTTGTTTACAATATTCTTGTCCTATTATGTTATTATTCATTACCTTATATATGTTACTTAATTTTTTTCTATCTATTTTTTCATATTTAGAATATTTATATTCAATAATATCTGAATATTCTGATCTCAATGATTCTAAAACTCTTTTTGGAGGATTATGCACAAATAAATTTTCAACATTACTATTTAAAGTAATTATATTTACAAAATTACTAATAGCATGTTCTAACACACTAGCATAATCATCAGCTCTAACAATACAATTTTTTATATTTCTTTTTTGGGCAATCCAACTATCACTACTTGCAGAATCATTTTGTCTTATTTGTTTATTATAATATTGAATTAATTCCATAAAAGTAACTATATTTTCATTTTTGTTAATTTGAGAAATAACCAATTTTTCAAAATCTTTTTTTGAACCCTTAAAAATTATAATTCTATTAATCATCTTTCTCTACTCCTGCCAATAATACATCATATACATATAATTCTTTTTTCTTATCATCATTCTTTTCTGTTTCACTTTTTTCTATATATGATGGATTATCTTTACCAATAGTTATTTTTTCATCTAAATTTAATTCATTATTAATATTCAATTTTTCTAAAGTTGTTGTTCCTACTTTTATTGCATATATACTCAAATTCATTTTCAATAAATCTGATATTTTATAATTATTTTTAAATGCATTAATATTAAATCTTAAAACTACTTTCTCGTTATCTTTTTCCCCTATAAATTCAAAATATCCTTTTCCTGATTTCACAGAATTATCAATCTTATCTATAAAAAGATCAAATTCACCTGCTTTAACACCACTACTTTTCCCTAGCATTGTCATATATGGAGATATCATAACTATATATGACAATGAATCCTTTTCTACTGATATCTTGTAATCTTTGAACTTTTTAATATAATTATTTTCTTTTGATATTAAATTAATAAAATCAGTTAAGATTGTATTTTTTAATATATTTTTTGCTATATTTTTAGTATTCAATGAAGTTCCTATATCCAAGTTTGCTTCTATTTTACTTTCTAATCCAAGTAATGATTTGAATATTCCAGAAATTCCTGCTGATGCAGAAGCCTTTGTATTAGCATCTAAATTAGCTTTTGCATCATTTAATAATTCTGTAGTTTTTTCCAATTCTCCACCTTCAACTATTTGTACATAATCTGTTACAGATTCTTCATCAAAATATATTATCTTTTGAATCTTTTTATTTTCTTCTTTCATTATTCTCTATTTCCTTTATAAATCTAATATATATTTTTATTTAAATATTTCTTCCATAATTCCATCTTTCATATCAGCAATATTGTATATATATTCCATATTCTCAAATGTTTCTCTTAAATTATTTCTAGCAGAAATCCATCCAATTCCATCTGTAAACCAGACAAATTCAAAACCTACTACTTTCTCTGCTTCTTCTGCAATCATCTTATAACTTCTTGCAGTTTCATTTAATTTTGAACCTCCTGAAGCATAAAAATTAGTTTCAATTCCATAAATACATTTATCTGTTTTTATAACAAAATCAAATCTTTTAGTAGCTTGATTTTTATTACTAATAAATGACATATCTAATTTCCATCTTTTCTCAATATCTTGTAAGTACCTCTCTTTAAAATATGTTTCATTTTTCTTAAATCCTGCTTTTTGTATGAATTTTTCTACTAAATCCTCCATCAAGTGTCCACCACGATTTTTTCTAGCATTTGAATTTAAGCCACATTCAACACCTAGAACATAATCATATAAATTATTCACTAGATGTTTTTCTAATAAATTAAACAATCCTGTTTCTCTCATAAATACTTTATATTGTTTAGCATCATAATTCATATTTTTAAAATTATATTCAAACTTATTTCCATCATCATCTAAAACAATTATTTCTGATTGTCTTACTGCTAATAAGGTTGGAATACATTTTAAAACTTCTGGATATTTTTGCACTAAATCTTCAAAGTCTTTTTCAATTTTTTCACTTCCTATTAGTGAATTCATCATATTCAATTCTACTTTATATATTTCGGCATTCTTATATATTGTTTCAAAATCTATATAATATTTATAATTTGCTATACTATCTGTAAATGTTAGTAACCACTGTGCAAAATCTCTTTTCATATCATCTACTCCTTTATTTCTTCATATCTTCTTATAGATAAATCTAAATATTCTTTTGAATTATCTATTCCTATATATCTTCTATTTAATTTGTTTGCTGCAATTCCTGTTGTACTACTACCACAAAACGGATCTAAAATTAAATCATTTTCTTTTGTAGATGCTAAAATTATTCTTTCTAAAATTTCTAACGGCTTTTGTGTTGGATGTTTTCCTTGTTTCTTTTCTGATGGTTTTGTAAGTGAAGTTGTCCAAACATCTTTCATTTGTTTATTGTTATTCAATTCTTTCATTAAGTCATAATTAAATTTATATTTTACTTTTGGTAAGTCCTTTCTAGCCCATAGTATTGTTTCAGTTGAATGTGTGAATGTTTTGCAAGCTAAATTTGGTGGTGGATTTGTTTTCTGCCAAGTTATATTATTTATTATTTTAAATCCTTCCTCTTCTAGTGCCATTCCTATTGAATATATATTGTGTAGAGTCCCGACTTATCCAAATTGTTCCATCATCTTTTAGAACTCTATAACATTCATGAATCCAATCTTTATTAAATTTATGTTTATCTTTTATATTTAAATGACTATCCCATTGTCCTTTATTTACACTTACCATTTTTCCACCACTACAAGTTATTCCATCATTTGACAAGAAATATGGTGGATCTGCAAATATCATATCAAAACTTTTTTCTTCAAATACTTTTAATGTATCAAAAGTATTGTTATCAATTAGCTTAAAGCTACTTTCTTCAAAGTAGAATTTTCCAGGATACATTCATTCATCTCCTCATAATTTGTAATAAGTAATTCTGAAATTTCTCCTCTTCCTTTTGCATTTGCATTTATCATTCTTTTAGCAGAGATTTCATTTATATTAAATCCTTTGTATATATCTTCAAAAAAACTATCATCTTTATTAGTGTTTTTTGGATTAGAATTAGATAACATTAACTTTGCATTTTTCTCATCTAATTTTCCAAAATAATTAGCTAGTTCTTTTTGATTTTCGTCATTAAAATCTTCTTTGGTATAAGATGTAAATCCTGATGTGATTGATAATGGTCTATATGGTGGATCAAAATATACAAATGTATTGTTATCAACATATTTTTCGCTTTTCTTATAATCACCATATTGAAACACTACATTTCTAATTAGATATGATAACTTTCTTAAATTACTTGAATCACATATTGTAGGATTTTTGTATTTACCACAAGGCACATTAAATTCTCCATTTTTGTTTACCCTATATAGTCCATTAAAACATGTCCTATTTAAAAATATAAATTCTCCTGCTCTTTTTATGTTCAATTCGTTTTCTTTAAGTTTATAAGAATTATATTCTTTTCTAATATTATAAAAATGTGCTTGTCTATCTTCACTTTCTAATTTTATAAATTCTTTTTCCTTTATTTCTAATTCTTTAATAAGTTCATCTACATTTTCTTTTATAACATTATAACAATTTATCAGATCTCTATTTATATCAAATGCATATGCTTCTTTTACATCATATTTTTGTAATATATTTATTAAAACTGCTCCACCACCAACAAATGGTTCAACATATTTATTTATAATTCCATCTTTTAGTTCAAATGGAAAAAAATTAGTTAATTGTGATATCAAACTGCTTTTTCCGCCAGCCCATTTTACAAAAGGTCTTACTACTTCCATTTTGTTCCTCCTAATTTACCATATTTACTATATCATACATTCTATAATTTAACAATAAATATAACAGTAATTTTGCTATAATTTTACATTTATTAAATTTAATTTTTACTTCTTAAAATTTTTCCAAAAAGGGATTGGGATTTTTCCCATAAAAGCATTTGTGTATATACAAATGCCGTGCTTGTTAGGACAAAACTTTCTGAAACATTCTTCTATAAAAATGCAAAAAATACTCAAATTTTATTTCTAAAATCCAAGCATTTTTTCTAAATTTCTACTCCATTTTTTATCAAAAATTTTTTTCTAAATTTTAAGCATATCCATACTTTCAAAATAAATATATGCTTCTTTAAAACCTAATTTAAACGATTCCTTCAGCTCAATAAAATCCATTTCTAATTGCAATTCTAAAATTTTTGAAACAACTTTTAGTTCTTCTTCTGTTAATTTAAAACAAGTTTTATCTTCTAAAAATGTAACAACATTATGATATTTTTCTTTTAATTCACATACTTTTTTATTTAAATTTTTATATTCTGGTTTCTCTATTATTTTTAGAAACTTATGCTTATCAAAGTAATCTGCAAAGTCATCAGAATATTCCTCAAAAAATCCTTTTTCTAACATTTCTTCCATATCATTTCTCCTATACATAGATTAATTCTTTTAATATTATTTCTTCAGCTAAGTTCTTAAAATTGTCGAGTAGAGAGCTTCTATAAAATAATAAATTCTACTGCTCCCCCTCACAGAAC
>CAOSZT010000084.1 GCA_948528155.1 uncultured Clostridia bacterium
GAGAAAGGTATGTATAATATATCAATTTTAATTGATGATTATATTATACAAGGTATTAAGAATGATTTTATTAATCAAGAATTTTGGAAAATATGTTGAATAGCAATAGGTTAATAAATTTATATAACTGAATTAATAACCATAAATAGCTATTCACAGGGAAGGAATAGGTATTTTATGAAAAAAGAATATAAAATAAAAGAAGTATTTGATGAAAAATCAAAACCATTAGAAGAGAAATTGAAAGATATATTTATAAGTTTTCTAATATAATCTAGCCTAAATTTATAAATATGAGTTGAAAAAATTTTATATAAATTGTATAATTCAGTTATAAATTGGATAGGAGGGAACCTATTGTTATTGGAAAGAGAGGTTTTTATGATAACAATAGCAAATCCTGAAAAATATATTGCAGGATTATATGAAAGATTATCCAATGAAAAGATTGAAGTTGCAAGTGGCGAAGTAGTTGTTTCAAACGAAGATGAATTAGAAAGTGGAAGTATCAGTACACAAAAGATTTTTAATGAAAACTTTTGTAAAGAAAGAAATATTCGTATATATAACCACTATACTGATGATGGAGTGTCAGGAGCAACCTTTGACAGGCCAGACTTCAATAGAATGATTAAGGACATTGAAAATAAAAAAATAAATATGGTAATTGTAAAAGACTTATCTAGGTTTGGGAGATTATCAAGTCAAATATCATATTATTTGGAAGAATACTTTATTGAAAAAGGTGTAAGGTTTATAGCTGTAAATGATGATATTGATACAGGAAATGCAGAGTCATCAGAAGAAATAACACAATTCAAAGCATTTTTTAATGAGTGGTTTTTACGAGATACTTCAAAGAAAATAAGAAATGGTAAAAAGACAAGGGCAAAAGAAGGAAAAGTAATGACTACTTATGCCACTTATGGTTATAAGAAAGACCCATTAGATCATAATCATTATGTACCTGACCCAGATACAGCACTAATAGTTAGAAGAATATTTATGATGGCTAGAAATGGAAAGACACCAACAGATATAGGAAAAATTCTAACAGATGAAAGAGTTTTAGTTCCATCAGAAATATGTCGGGAATAATCATACAAGAAAGAACGGAATAAAACGTGGGTGGAATAGAAACACTGTAAAAAGAATATTGCAAAATGTAACTTATCTTGGTTATGTATCAAATGGAAATGTAAAGAAAATCAATTACAAGAGTAAAAAAGTAATGATAATGCCTATGGAAGAAAGAATAATTGTAAAAGGTAAACATACACCATTAGTTGATGAAGAAACTTTCAATATAGTACAAGATATGATAAAAAGTAGAACTGGTGTAAGGAAAAAGTCTTATGATTGGTTGTTAAAAGGCTTATTAACTTGCAAAGAATGTGGTAAGAAATTAAGTGTTGTACCACAAAAGAAAAAGAATAAAATTACTTTTTATGTCAGATGTAATACTTATGCTTGTAATACTCATTTACATTTATGTACTCCACATAGTAATAATTTAGAAAAACTGACCAACTATGTACTAGAACAAGTAAAAACAAGATGTAGAGAGTTTTTAGATGAAAATAAGTATATGAATGTTGCTAATTCTTCCAAAGACAAAATACTAAAAGATAGGTTTAATTTCAAGAATGAAATTCTAGTTTTAGAAAAGAAATTAAAAGATATTGATAAGATTATAGATAAGCTATATGAAGATAAATGCAAAGGTTTATTTGAAGATGAAGATTTTACAATAATTTACTCAAAACAAACTGAAATGAGAAAAGATATTGCCGAAAGAATTAAATGTTTGCAAAAGCAAATAGAAAATGAAGATTCTTCAATAGATATAAATAAACTCGTAAAGGATTTTGTAGAGTTAAAAGAAATTACAAGAACAATGATGGTTTCTTTAATAGATAGAATAGAAGTGTCAGAAGATAAAGAGATTACCATATATTATAAATTTAATATTTTAAATATGAGAAAATTAAATGATGATGAAGAACTAATAAATGTTGGCTAAAAAAAGTCGTCATAATAGAATATGATAACAATAATAATATTTCTGATTTTGGCAGGAATAACAATAATGCAATTGTCAGAAAATGGAATTATTGATAAAGTTCAAAAAGCAAAGGAGGAAAGTATAAAAGAACAAATAAGAGAAGAAATACAACTTGAATTAATAGGTATAATTACAGAATGTATATCTAAAACACAAGAAATAACAAATGAAGTAATACAGCAAAAATTAAAAGAAAAATTATCAGGAATAGAAGTATTAGAAGATTTAACAGGGAGTTATAAAGGGTATGAATATGAAATTGATGAAAATTTTAATGTTCATATTGTAGGTAAAAGAAGTGATGAAATAAAAATAAAAGTAGATAAAAAAGTAGGTACGTCATATGTAACAATAGAAGTACAAGCCATGTCAACAAGTGGAAATATTGTTCAATATGAGTATATTGTAAATGGAATAAAATATGAAAGTGATAAAAATACATATACTATAGAAAACTTAGAGCCAGAATCAAATCATACAATAAAAATTATAGTAATAGATGGAAAACAAAATATAAAAGAATCATGAGAATATAAAATAAGGACTGAAGCAAGAACATATTTATATAAAGAAGGAAATGAGTACATAAATATAACAGGTGGTTGGATAGCTGCTATTAGATCTGGAGATGGAGCTTTGACGAAAACAGATCAAGATATGACATATACTTGTTCTTATGTAACATCTTATTTTAATGGGGATAGAGGTGCTGTTAGTTGTACAGTATATGAAATATGGTTGAAAAAATAATAAGAAGAATATAATATTTAATATGATAATAAAATATAAATATAAAAGTATTCCAAAATGAATACATATTAAAAACTTTGAATAAAAATGCTATTGAAAAAAAGGTCGAATAGTGTTATAATGCTAGACAGGTAAATTACTATAATTTTAAAAACAAAGGAGGGAACAAAATGTTTTGTGAAAAGTGTGGAACTAAGTTAGAAGAATCAGCAGAGTTTTGTACTAATTGTGGTGCAAGTGTTTCAGAAACATCAAAAAAAGAAGGAGCTACTGAAAAAGTTGTAGATAAAGAAATACAATTACATGTAAAACCAACTTTTAGTTTTGGATACATGGTATTACCAGCATTATTAATATATGGAATAATAATATTGGTTATATCAGTTATTTCTTTTATGGCAAGCCCTGGAGTAGGTTTAACAATTCTTGTTATAGGATTTGGAATATTAGCAGTTATACTTGGAATAAAAACACTACTTAATAAAAAGCAATATGATAGTTATACATATGATTTTTATAAAACTAAAGTTGTATATAAAGACAGTTTTTTAAATGTTTCTGAAAAAGAAGTTAAGTATAAATATATAAGAGAAGTAACAATGCGTCAAACTTTTATACAAAGATTTTTCAATTTAGGTAATATTATATTATTTACTAATGCTGAAACTGGTTTTGGAAATGGTATTAATATTGTGAATGTTAAAGATGTTCAAGATATCTATAAAAAAGTCAAAGCAGTAATTGACATTTAAGAAATATAATAAGGTATAGAAAATGAAAGGAGAAAATTTTTATGTTTTGTAAAAATTGTGGTACAGAGATAAATGATAATGCACATTTTTGCCCAAAATGTGGAAATAATAATCAAGGTGATCAACAAGCAAGTAAAAAAGTTGTAGAGGATAATCAAATTAAAAAGCAAATAAAACCAGAATTTAATTGGCCATATAAAATAATTACTATATTTGGAAAAGCTTTAGTTTACTTTTTTATAATATTTTGTTATATAATTGCTGAAATAACTGAAGATTTAATAGTTATTACACCAATAATATTTTTAGTAGTTATTGCAGTTGGTATATTATATATTTTGATTAAGTTATTATTAGGAAAAATGCAATATAATGATTTAGAATATAATTTTTATAATACAAAAGTAGAATACAAAGATGGATTTTTAAATAAGGAGGAAAAAGAGTTAAAATATAAATATATAAGAGAAGTAACAATGACTCAAAATATTTTAGAAAGAATATTTAAAATAGGAACAATAAGAATATTTACTAATGCATCTAGTGGAAATTATGGTTATGGACGTAATCATAATATGATAGGAAAAAATGGAATATTCATTCATTGTGTTAAAAATGTAAAAGAAGAATACAATAAAGTAAAAGAAATTATTGATGAAGGAACACAAGAGGATTAAAATTAAAAACTAAAAATAGATTTTGACAAAAATGAAATCAAATAAAATCACTAATCACATAAAAAGAAAAATAGAATATAATAAACCATAGGAGGCTAAAATATGTTAGAATTTGTATTAAATACAGTATTTTGGACACTAGCCATTTATGGTTTTTTTGAAGTTGTAAAAAGTGTAATATATATTGGTACATATACAAAATTTAGATCAGATGGTATATATGTAATTATTGCAGTTAAAAATCAAGAAGAAAAAATTGAAGGGTTTTTGCGTTCAATAATTTTTAAAATTTTATATGGAAGAGAAGAATATCTAAAAAATATAGTTGTAGCTGATTTACAATCAAGTGATAATACTAAAGAAATTGCAAAAAAACTTTCAAAAGATTATGATGTACTAAAAGTTACTAGTTGGAAAGATTGCAAACAGATAATAGACAGTGTGGATGAAAATTAAATATTAGTATATGGATGTAATTTTACATTATATGGTATTGTAATATTTCTGTAATATGATTAAATTTCCGTACTCTGATATTTTTTATTGTTCGCTTTAATATTAAAATTAAATATGATAAAATAAAAATTGAACATATACAAAAGGAGCAAGAAAATGGTAGAAGTAAAAACAAAAAAAGTAAAAGATATATTTAGTGATTACCAAACAAAAGCAAACATAAAAGAAGCATATATAAAAGCACTAAATGTGATGAAAAAGACAAATACTTTAGGAATCGTATTAGAAATGGATGAATACATAGAAATAAAAGAAATATGGTATTTTGAAAAATTTTTAAAAGAAAGGTTTACTTTTAGTAATATAGATATGGAAATAAATTATCAAAAGGATACAACTCTGAAATCTATAAAAGAAGAGTGGCGAAATATCATATGTTATATGGCACACAAATATCCATTAATGAAGCCAATGTTATTATTAAAAAGTGAAATAGAAATACAAGATACTGCAATAAATGTAAAAATGAACATAAAAGGGGCTGATTTTTTAAAAGCAAAAAAAACTGATAAAGAATTAGAAAAAGTTCTGAAAAAGTTATATGGGAAAGAATATAAAATAGAATTGGAAGAAATATATCGTAAAGAAGATGAACAAGAATATGAAAAAAGAATTAAACAAATGGAAGAAATAGCTATAAAAGAGACAATTTCATATATACCAGAAGAAAATGAACAACATATAGAAACAACACAAGTACAAGAATATAATGATCCAGATTATATGCCACCACAAGATTTGCCAGATGGATATATACCAGATATTCCAGTAGAAGAAATGGTATTGCCAGAAGAGATTGAACAATCTAATAATTCAAAATATATAATGGGAAAACCATCAAAAGCAAAAGAAAAATTAATAAAAATAAAAGATATTACTGCAGATAATGGAAGAGTAACATTAGAAGGAAGAGTTATAAATTGTCAATGTAGAGAAACAAAATCTGGAAAAGGAATGATTATTGTAGATTTATATGATGGAACAGGCACGATTACATGTAAATCTTTTGCAAAAGATATAAAAGAAGGAAATGAAATTACAGAGAAAATAAAAAATGTGCAAGGTATTAAAGTAACAGGGAAAGCTGGACTTGATACATATGTAGGAGATGTTACAATAATTTCAAATACAATAATAGAAATAGAAGATAATTTACCAGAGCTTCCAACAGAAGATGAAGATACACCTCTAATTTTAGGAAAAACTATGAACATAACAGCAACTTTAACAAAGATTTCAGAACTAGGTCCTGAAGATGGAGTTGTTTCATTAGATGGTGAAATTATTTTTATGGAAGATAGAGAACTAAAATCTGGAAAAACTTTATTAAGTTTTGATTTATATGATGGTACAAGTACACTAACATGTAAGGCATTTTTGGAAAAGGACAAAGCCAAAAGGATTATTAAAAAAATGGGAAGTGTAAAAGGTGTAAAATTAGAAGGAAATGCACAAATGGATAATTTTTCAGGTGAACTTACTGTTATGTCAAATACTATTATTGAGAGTGAGGGTGTTAAAAAGGAAATTAGGCAAGATAATGCAGAAGTTAAAAGGGTAGAACTACATATGCACACTAAAATGAGCCAAATGGATGCTGTTTCTTCTGCTACTGATTTGATAAAAAGAGCAATGAAATGGGGAATGAAGTCTATTGCTATTACAGATCATGGAGTTGTACAAAGTTTTCCAGAAGCATATCATTTAGTAGGTGATGATAATCCAGATATAAAAGTTATATATGGAGTTGAGGCATATTTAGCACCAGATAATATGAAATCAGTGTATAATGGAAAAGGTCAATGTATAGATACCACATATTGTGTGCTAGA
Source organism: uncultured Clostridia bacterium (assembly GCA_948528155.1). Taxonomy (GTDB): domain Bacteria; phylum Bacillota; class Clostridia; order TANB77; family CAG-508; genus CAG-269. The sequence continues at coordinate 6,593 of CAOSZT010000084.1, forward strand.
CTTAGAAACAACGGGATTTTCTGCAACTAATGATAGGATTACAGAAATTGGAATAATGAAAGTAAAAAATAAGGAAGTAATAGATCAATTTAGTTGTTTTGTAAATCCAGAAAGACATATACCAGAAAGGGTTTCGGCAGTTACAAATATAACAGATGATATGGTAATATCTGCAGAAACAATAGAAATAGTATTCCCAAAAGTTTTAGAGTTTTTAGGAGATTGTAAAAATACAGTTATTGTTGCACATAATGCGAATTTTGATGTAGGATTTTTAAAACAGAATGCTAAAAGATTAGGATATAATTTTGATTATACATATTTAGATACATTAAGTTTAGCAAAAGATTTATTCCCAAACTACAAGAAATATAAATTAGGAAAAATAGCAGAAAATTTAGGAATAAAAGTAGAAGTAGCACATAGAGCATTAGATGATGTTGATACTACAGTAAAAGTGTTTAATATTATGATAGATATGTTAAAAGAAAAAGGTGCAGAAAAAGTAGAAGATATAGACCATATTACAGATGACAGTGAAACAAAGAAAGAAGAATATAAAAAATTAAAAACATATCATGCAATTATTTTGGCTAAAAATTATGTAGGATTAAAAAATTTATATAAGCTAGTTTCATATTCACATTTGGATTATTTTTATAGAAAACCACGTATATTGAAAAGTATGTTAAAAAAATATTCAGAAGGTTTAATATTAGGAAGTGCATGTGAAGCAGGGGAAGTGTATCAAGCAATAGAACAAGGAAAACCAGATGAAGAAATTGAAGAAATTGCAAATGATTATGATTATTTAGAAATTCAACCAATAGGAAATAATGAATTTTTAATAAGAAATGGTATTGTAAGAGATGAAGATGATTTAAGAGATATAAATAGAAAAATAGTAGCACTTGGAGAAAAGCTTAATAAGCCAGTTGTTGCAACATGTGATGTTCATTTTATGGATCCACAAGATGAAATATATAGACGCATATTAGAAGCGGGTCAAAAATATGATGACGCAGATAATCAAGCTCCATTATATTTAAGAACAACAGAAGAAATGCTTGAAGAATTTGAATATTTAGGAAAAGAAAAAGCATATGAAGTAGTAGTAACAAACACAAATGAAATATCAGATATGTGTGAGCAAATAAGTCCAATATCACCAGAAAAATGTCCTCCACATATACCAGGTTGTGAAGAAGATATAAAAAATATAGCATATGAAAAAGCACATGAATTATATGGAGACCAATTACCAGAAATTGTGCAAACAAGACTAGATAAGGAATTAGACTCAATAATAAGTAATGGATATTCAGTAATGTACATAATTGCGCAAAAACTAGTATGGAAATCAAATGAAGATGGATATATAGTAGGTTCAAGAGGTTCAGTAGGTTCGTCTTTAGCTGCATTTATGACAGGAATAACAGAAGTAAATTCACTTCAACCACATTATAGATGTTCAAACTGTAAATATTCAGATTTTACAGATTATGGCTGTCAAAATGGATTTGACTTGCCAGATAAAGATTGTCCAAAATGTGGACATAAATTAATAAAAGATGGTATGGATATACCATTTGAAACATTCCTAGGATTTAATGGAGATAAAGAGCCTGATATAGACTTAAATTTCTCAGGAGAATATCAAGCAAAAGCACATAAATATACAGAAGTAATATTTGGAAAAGGGACAACATTTAAAGCAGGAACAGTAGGTACAGTAGCAGATAAAACTGCTTTTGGATATGTAAAAAATTATTTTGAAGAGAGAGGAATACCAATAAACAAAGCAGAAATCCAAAGGTTATCAGTTGGATGTACAGGAATAAAAAGAACAACAGGACAACATCCAGGTGGAATAATAGTAGTACCAAAAGGAAGAGAAATATTTGAATTTACACCAGTACAACATCCAGCAGATGACCCAAACTCAGACATAATAACAACACACTTTGATTATCACTCAATAGATGCTAACCTGCTAAAACTAGACATACTAGGACACGACGATCCTACAGTAATACGTATGTTACAAGACTTAACAGGAATAGCTCCAACAGAAATACCACTAGATGATAAAGAAACAATGTCAATATTTAACTCAACAGAAGCTCTAGGAGTAACACCAGAGCAAATACACTCACAAATAGGAACTTATGGAATACCAGAATATGGAACAAAATTTGCCAGAGGAATGCTTTTAGACACAAAACCAACAACTTTTGATGAACTAATACGTTTATCAGGACTATCACATGGTACAGATGTGTGGCTTGGAAATGCACAAACTTTAATAGAACAAGGAACTGTAACACTACAAGAAGCAATATGTTGTCGTGATGATATTATGATATATTTAATAAAAAAAGGACTTCCACCAGATAAAGCATTTAAAATAATGGAATCAGTACGTAAAGGAAAAGTAGCAAAAGGAAAAGAAGCAAAATGGAAAGATGAATATATACCACTAATGAAAGAACATGATGTGCCAGACTGGTATATAAAATCTTGTGAAAAAATAAAGTATATGTTTCCAAAGGCACATGCAGCAGCATATGTGACTAATGCCTTTAGAATAGCTTGGTTTAAAGTACATATCCCACTTGCATATTATGCCGCATATTACTCAATAAGAGCCAAAGCATTTGATGCACAATATATGATTTTTGGAAAAGAAAAAGTAAAAAATAAAATGAAAGAAATAGAAATAAAAAATCAGAAAAAAGAAGCAACAAAAGCGGAACTTGATATGTATGATGATTTGGAAATTGTGCTTGAAATGTATGAAAGAGGATTTGAGTTTTTACCTGTTGACTTATATGAGTCAGACGCTACTAAATTCAAAATTCAAGATGAAAAGCTAAGACCACCTTTAAATAGTATTCCTGGTTTTGGAACAGTTGCAGCTCAAGGAATTGAAAATGCAAGAAAAGATGGTAAATTTATGTCCATAGATGATTTAAAGATTAGGGCTAAAATTGGTACTTCTGGTGCTGATTTACTTAAAGAATTTGGTTGCTTAGATGGAATGAGCCAGAGTAATCAGATGAGTCTGTTTGGGTAATTAAGTCAGCAAAATAGAAGTCTAAAAAAAGAAGCGAGAAAATGTAAAAGAGAATGGAAATAAAAAATAATAGAAAAAGGAGATAGGTATGCAAGAAATATCAATACAAGAAATATTTTCAATAAAAAACATTATAATATATTTTATAAT
>CAOSZT010000085.1 GCA_948528155.1 uncultured Clostridia bacterium
AAAAATAATATCTTATAGCTCTTTTGCTACTCTACAGATTTAAAATTTGACCTAAATTATAACTTGTTTTGTGCTTACTTTATAAAAATTTTTTTTAACATTGAAATTAATAAAGAATTATGATATATTATTTTAAAACAAAAGGAGGACTATTATGAATAGGGGAAGAAGATATGATGCAGAGCCAAAATTGAATATGAAGAAAGTTTTGGCAGTAATTATAGCTGTGGTTGTTATAATAATGTTTATTTTTATAATGAGAAAAATGTTTACAAATGAAGATGCACAAGGTAAAATAACAAGTGGTACTTATTTTGCAGTTTATAAAGATAATAAATGGGGCGTAATAAATGAATCAGGATTAAATGTAATAGATCCATCATATGCTGAAATAATAGTTATACCTAATAATAAAGTGGGTGTTTTTATTTGTACATATGATATAAATTATGAAACTGGAGAGTATAAAACCAAAGTATTAAATGAAAAGAATAAAGAGATTTTTACACAATTTGATAAAGTAGAGGTCATTAATAATAAAGATGAAAATGATAATTTATGGTATGAACAAAATGTATTAAAAGTTCAAAAAGATGGTAAATTTGGTTTAATTAATTTATCTGGTAAAAACTTAGTTTCAACAGAATATGAAGAGATTGTGGCGATTTTGGGTGTTAAAAATTCATTTAAAATAAAAAAAGATGGAAAATATGGAATAGTTGATAATGAAGGAAAAGTTGTTATTGAACCACAATATGCAGATATAGATGTGTTGGGAAAGGATAATAAATCAGGTTTTATTGTAAAAGATGAGTTAGGAAAGTATGGTATTAAAGATTATTCAAATAATCAGATTTTAGAAGTTAAATATGATACTGTTGAAAAAGTATATAATAATGATTTATATGTAGTAACATCTGGTGGAAAACAAAAAGTGGTAAATAAAGAAAATACAGATGTTTTAACAGAAGGGTTTGATTCAATAAAACAAATATTGGCTAATCAGGAAAATGCAGTTGTATATGTAAAAGATGGTAAGTATGGTATTATGAAATTGTCAGGACAAGTTATTATTAATCCTGAATATGATAAATTACAAGAGGCGAAAATAGGTAATTTTATTGCTAAAAAGGGAGATAAATATGGAATTATAAATATTAGTAATGAGCAAAAGGTTTCTTTTGATTATAGTTCAATAGTATATAATGAAAAGGCTGATATTTATATCCTTGAAGGTAGTGATTTAAAAGCAAGTATTTTAAATAGTAATTTGGAAACAAAAGTAACTGGGATGTTAATAGAATTGAACGTTGATAAGGGATTTTTAAAACTAAAAGTTGATGATAATTACAAATATTATAATTTTAAATTTGAAGAAAAACATGAAAAAGATATTTTTCCAAATAGAACATTGTTTTTAAGTAAGAAAGATGGTAAATATGGTTATGTTGATAAAAATGAAAAAGTAATTGTCGATTATATTTATGATGATGCTTTAGAACAAAATGATTGTGGTTTTGTTGCTGTAAAAAAAGATGGTAAATGGGGTAGTATTGATAATAAAGGAAATGTAGTTCAAGAGCCAATTTATAATTTAGATGAATATTTGTTAATTGATTTTATTGGTAAGTGGCATTTAGGTTTAGATATTAATATGAACTACTATAATCAGTTGTAAACTTCATTATATTAATTTGTTTTAGGAAAGATTGGAGTATTATGGATATTGGTTGTGGTGTTGATATTATTGAGGTTGATAGGATAAAGGCTGATATTGAGAGTATGGGTAATAGGTTTTTGAATAGGGTTTTTACTGATAGAGAGATTGAGTATTGTGAATCTAAAAAAGTTCAGAAGTTTCAACATTATGCTGGTAGGTTTGCTGCAAAGGAGGCGGCTTTTAAGGCTGTTTCTAAGGAGATAAATGATAAGTGGTCTGTTTCTTGGAAGGATTTTGAGGTTGTAAATGATGAACAGGGCAGACCTAAGTTGAATTTTCAGAATTTTAATATAGATAAGTTTGAAAGTGTGGATATTAGTATATCTCATTGTAAATCATATGCTATTGCTAATGTTACTGTTCTATATAAAAAAGTTTAAAGTTGTTGTAATTTATTTATAATTCACGACTAATTTGTGTTCGCTAAATAGCTATAATATATTATCTTTTATCTACAAACTATTAGCAGTTGGAAATGAATAAAAGATAATATATTATAGCTATTTAGCTACTCTACATGATATGTTTTATTACAGTTGGGAATAGTAGTATATATTTATAATTTTATTAATATAGGAGGTGTGAGATGGCTTTATTTGATAGTCATTGTCATTTGAATGATGAGAAGTTTGATAATGATAGAGATGTTATTATAAAAGAAATTTATGAAGCTGGTGTGAGTAATTTTATTGTAGTTGGATATGATTTAGAGAGTTCAAAAAAGGCAATAAGTATTGCACAGAAATATGATTTTATTTATGCAACTGTTGGAATTTCTCCTAATGATATTCCACATAGTGAAGAAGAATTGTGGAAACTATTAGTTGAAATTGGTGATTTGGCTAAAAATTGTGGAAAGGTTGTTGCAATAGGTGAAATAGGACTAGATTATTATTGGAATTCTGATAATAAAGATATTCAAAAAAGTGCTTTTATAAAACAGATTGAGTTGGCTAATAATCTTGATTTACCTATAGTAATTCATACAAGAGATGCAGTAATGGATACTGTTCAGATTTTAAAGGATAATAATGTTAAATGTAAAGGTGTTTTTCATTGTTGTCCTCAAAATAGAGAACTAATTAAAGAGGGATTAAAACTTGGCTTTTATATTTCTTTTGCTGGTCCTATTACTTTTAAAAACTCAAAAAATGCTGATGAAGTGATTAATTTGGTACCAAATGATAAAATTTTGATTGAGACTGATAGTCCTTATTTGGCTCCTGAGCCTGTGAGAGGGACAAGAAATACGTCTGTAAATGTTAAATTTATTGCTGAGAAGATTGCAAATACTAAGGGACTAAGTTTTGAGGAGGTTGCAAATTTTACTGAGGAAAATGCAAATATGATTTTTAAGATTAATAAATGAGTTACATGGTTATGTAGCTCATTATTTTTTTGTTCTTTAATTTTACATGTTATAATTTGTGCTTTAAAGCAACTGTCTGTTTAGCCTTGGGTATATTTTAAAGATATGACTACTCAGCAATAAAAAAGTATTAGCTAGTAGCAACTTTTTACCCTAAATTCTTATTTTTAGTACTTGAATTTTTTATTTAATTATGTTAAATTGTTATTAGATATTCAAATGAAAAATATAAGTGGAGGAAACCTTAAAAATGAAAAAGATTGAATTGAAAGGTAAGAAGGAGCAAAAGAAAATGAAAAAGCAAAATAGGGGAATAACATTAGTGGTACTTGTTATTACTATTATAATTCTTTTAATATTAGCAGGTATAACAATAGCAACATTAATGGGGCAAAATGGATTAATAACAAAAGCAGAACAGGCAAAGAGTGTACAAATAAAGGCAGAAATGGAAGAAAAATTAATATTGATCATGTCAGATTTGCAAATAGAAAATGAGGGAAGTGCCACTTTAGAAGATTTAACACAAGATTATTTTAATGAGAATGTAAAAGATTATAAATGTGTGGTAGAAGATGATAATACAATAGATGGTAAAAAATAATAATGGAAAAGGATGGAGTAAAAGAAATATTCATAATTGGTCAAGATATGAGTATAAAGGAACGTAATACTGAAATAAAATTTGTATATGAAATTAAAGAAACAAGGGGAGAAATAGCATTTTTATTAATATCTGTAGAGGATAGTGAATATGGAATTGAAAAAGTAGAATTACAAAATAAAGATGAAATAATTGCAAATGGACAAAAAGAAATAGGAATAGATTATGAAGTTGAAATGGGAAAAGAATATCAGATAAAAATAACTTCTACAAGAGGTGATGTAAAAACAGGTAAGATATTGGTAAATGTAGAGAAGACATTTTTGTATAATGAAGGAGAAGATAATACAGAATTGACAGGAGGATTTGATATTGCTGGAAATCTTAAATATAATGGTACTTTTACTATTTTTGATAATTATATGAGATTAAGTGTTCCAGGTAGTGGAGCTGCTTCATATATTAGAGAAATTAATTTATTAAATTTAAAGGATTATGATAAAATTTGTGTAAATTTAACAGAAAATATGCAATATGGTAGTGCATCAGCTGAAGTATTTCTTTCAACACAATTAAATTATTATGGTGTTGATGTTTATGGTGGTAATCTTGGTATTTTTGAGGCTTATTTACGTCAAGGAGATCATTTGGTAGAATTAGATATTAGAAATTTGGAAGAACAGGCATATCTATATATGAGACAAACACATACAGGATTTGTTGATATAAAACAGATTTGGTTAGAAAAATATATGTTATAGTGTATTACTCTATAACATATATTTTTTAGATTAGTGTATATTTTTTAAGGCATTTATCCTGTCTTCTGTACTTGGGTGAGTAGACCACAAATTAGAAGATTTCTTTTTCTTTTTGTTTCCATTTTTTCTAAATGGATTAACAATGTACATATTTGCAGTAGCAGAATTTGCTGTTTTTAATTCATTTGGATCATTATCAAGTTTTTGCAAAGCAGAAATCAATCCTTCAGGATTACGAGTTAGTTCAATTGCAGTACTATCTGCTAAAAATTCTCTTTTTCTTGAAAGGGCTAATTGCATTAGAGTACCAAAAATAGGAGATAGTATTAAAAAGATTAAACCTAATAACATTAAAATTCCATTTGCTTTACTATCATCATCTCTGTCTTTTGATCCACCCCAGAAAAGAAATCTGGAAAAAATGTCTGAAATCATTACTATAAATCCTATAAATACAGAAACAACTGCACTTAGTAAAATGTCATAATTTTTAATGTGGCTCATTTCATGGGCAATTACTCCTTCTAATTCATAGTAATTTAATTTTTCTAATAATCCTGTTGTAACACAAATTACAGCATGTTCAGGGTTTCTTCCAGTAGCAAAAGCATTTGGTTGTGAATCCTCTACTACATATAAATCTGGTTTTTTAGATAAACCAGAAGAAACCATTAAAGCATCTAATATATTAACAAGTTTTAAATCTTCTTCTTTTGTAGCAGGTCGTGCTTTACATGTTGCAAGCACAATTTTATCGCTATAATAATAAGACCCCCAAGCACTTACTAGAGAAAATATCAAAGCAATTATTATTGATAGATTTCCTAATTCTAAAGCATTGCAAATGTAATATGTTATTAAAGTTATAATAATTATAAAAATTGATATAATTATTCCTGATTCAAATTTATTTTTTTTACTTGAATTAAACATTTTTACCTCCAGTTATATATAAAAGGGTTACTTAATAGTAACCCACATGTATAAAGTTATCCATTTTTTCCAAAATCTACTTTTACATTTTTTCTCGCTTCATCATTGTCAGTTTTAAATAATTCACTTGGTTTAAAATTAAATATATTTGCTATTATATTTGAAGGGAAAATTTGTAGTTTTTGATTGTAAATAGTTACTGTATCATTGTAAAATTGTCTAGAAAAAGAGATCTTGTTTTCTGTGTTTCTTAATTCTTCAGATAGTTCTGAAAAGTTTTGATTTGATTTTAAATCTGGATAATTTTCAGAAACTGCCATAATTGTTTTTAAAGTACTTGAAAGTTGATTATCTAAATCAGCTTTTTCAGCAATTGTTCCAGCATTTGCCCAAGAAGTTCTTAAGTTAGTAATTTTTTCAAAAGTTTCTGATTCGTGTGAAGCATAACCTTTTACAGTTTCAACAAAATTTGGAATTAAATCAAATCTTCTTTGTAATTGTACATCTATTTGACTCCAAGCATTGTCTACTTTTATTTTTGATGTTACTAAACTATTATACATTGATATTATTATAAGTATTACAACTATTATTGCTAATATAAACCATACCATAATAAGTTCCTCCTTTTTATTATTATATACTTTATGTGTTTATATAATAACATAAAAGTTTTTTTTTCACAATAATTTTATTATAATTAGTTCTAAAATATATATTATTGAATATAATATAATGCAATCGTTTATATATCAAGCTTGTACAAATTTGACAAATATTATAAAGATATAGTATAATTAAATACGATGCCAAAGGAGGTAAAAAGTTTTTATGAGAAAAGAAGAAAAAGCATCAATTTCTATTTCGAAGATTATTTGTATTAGTATAATACTAATATTAATTTCAGGAATATGTGTTATGGCAGTTAATACAAATTTAAAAGAAGTTAGAATTATATTAAAAAATGGATATGAGTTAAGTGTTTTAACTTCAAAAAATACAGTTAATGAAGTATTAGATGAAAATAATATAATTATTGAGGAAAATCAAAAAACAATACCAGATACTAAAGAAGAAATAAAATCTGGTTCAGTTATTAAAATTGTTGACAAGTCATATAATGAAGTGCAAATTGCTAAAGTTTCAGAAGAAGGTGTAACAGCTACTTTAGAGGAGTTGCTAAGTAATTATGCACCAATTACAGAAAAGATTGTTACAGAGCAAATTGAGATACAATATGAAACAATAACTAAAAATACAGCAGGAACATCTACAGATACAAAAAATAAAGTTATACAAGAGGGAAAAAAAGGTTTAAAAGAAATAATATATAAAGTTAAATATCAAAATGATGTAGAAATTGAAAAAATACAATTATCAGAGAAGATTATTAAAGAGCCTGTTGCTAGAATAGTACAAGTAAATAAAGTTACAACATCAAGATCAAGTACTACTTTAAGATCAAACACTAATACAAGTACAACACAAAAGTCAAATTCTAATAATGCAAGTGGTCAAATATATAAAATAACTGCATATTGTCCTTGTGCTAAATGTTGTGGTAAGGCTAATGGTATTACTGCAATGGGAACTCGTGCAACAGCTGGGAGGACTGTAGCAGCATCTTCTAAGTTTTCTTTTGGTACTAAGTTGGTTATAAATGGTCATACTTATACTGTTGAAGACAGAGGAGGAGCTATTGGTCAAAATAAAATTGATATTTTTGTAAATTCTCATGCCGAAGCTCTAGCTTGGGGAGTAAAATATTTGCCTGTTAATGTGGCTAAATAATTGATTAAATTTGTGGAATTCCTATTTGTGGAGTTCCTTTTTATTTTAGATGATTTTACATTACTATTTAAGGTTTTTGACTACTCAGCAATAAAAAAGTATTAGCTAGTAGCAATTTTACCAGAGTTTTAATAAAAACTGATATTAATAATTACTATAATGTGATATAATTAGTAAAAGAAAAATGGAGGGAAGAATATGAGTGTAAATATTTTTATAGAATATCCAAAGTGTTCTACTTGTAAAAAAGCAAAAAAGTGGTTAGAGGAAAATAAAGTTGAGTTTATAGAAAGAAATATTGTTGCTGAAACACCATCAGTTAAAGAGTTGAGTGAGTGGATTGAAAAGAGTGGAAAAGATATAAAGAAATGGTTTAATACAAGTGGGTTGAAATATAAGGAGTTGAATTTAAAAGATAAATTAGCAACTTTGAGTGATAGAGAAAAAATAGAGTTATTAGCAAGTTATGGAATGCTAATAAAAAGACCTTTATTAATTTCGGATAAGGGAATTTTTATTGGTTTTAAAGAGGAAATGTGGAAAATATTGTATTGAAATTTGAATAAAAATGTTGTAAAATATTACCATATATATATAAAGGGGCAAAATTATGAAATTAGTATCATGGAATGTAAATGGAATAAGAGCTTGTTTAACAAAGGGATTTGGAGAGTTTTTTAAAGAGATAAATGCAGATATTTTTTGTATTCAAGAAACAAAATGCCAATATGCACAGATAGAATTAGAATTTGATGGATATACAAGTTATTGGAATAGTGCAGAGAAAAAAGGATATTCAGGAACAGCAATTTTTACAAAAGTAAAACCTAAAAATGTAATATATGGAATTGGTATTGAAGAACATGACAAAGAAGGACGAGTAATAACTTTAGAATTTGATAATTTTTATATTGTGAATATATATACACCAAATTCTAAAAGAGAATTAGAAAGATTAGAATATAGGCAAGTTTGGGAAGATGAAATAAGAAAATATTTATTAAAATTGAAGGAAGATAAACCTGTTATTATGTGTGGAGATTTAAATGTAGCACATAAAGAAATAGATTTAAAAAATCCAAAATCTAATAGAAAAAATGCAGGTTTTACAGATGAAGAAAGAAATAAAATGACTCAGTTATTAAATTCAGGTTTTGTAGATTCTTTTAGACTATTATATCCAGATAAAGAAAATGTTTATAGTTGGTGGTCATATATGGGTCATGCTAGAGAAAAAAATGTAGGATGGAGAATTGATTATTTTATTGTTTCAAAAGATGTTGAAACTAAAGTTAAGGAAGCAAGTATTTATCCTGAAGTATTTGGAAGTGATCATTGTCCAGTTGGATTGGAAATAGATTTGTAATTAAATGTATTAGAGAAGGGAGATATAAAATGGAGGAAATAAAGCAAGGTTGGAAAAAAAGATTGTCTTGGTTGTTGGTTGCAATAACAGTTGTGGTTATTTATAAAATGTTAGATAATTTTTCAAGTTTACAACAATGGTTTGCAACATTTTTTGCTATTTTAAAACCGTTTTTTATTGGTTTATTAATATCATATATTTTGTTTATACCATGTAGAAAATTTGAGAGATTTTTTAGGAAAGTAAAGTTTAAAATAATATCAAAAAGAGCAAGAGGTTTGGCAGTTATTAGTACATATTTAACATTTATTTTAATTATTATTGTAGTTATTAATTGTATTTTTCCAGTATTAAAGGATAGTATAGTAGAGTTGTTTACAAATATTCCAGGGTATTATGATACATTAGTTCATAAATATAATGAACTATCAGAAGAATCAGTGCTAAAAAGTGATATTATAAAAGATAAAATGCTAGAGCTTACTAATATTGATATAAAACAATTTATAAGTATTAATAATGAGAAAATATTTGAATATGCAAAAAGTATTATAGATATTTTTACAGGTATTTTTGATGTTTTTGTTTCTATTGTAGTTTCAGTATATATTTTATTGCAAAGAGGTTTAATAGTGACTTTTTGGAGGAGATTTGCAAGGGCTATATTTAAGAAAGAAACATATGAGGCTTTAGATAAGTATTTTACTAAGGCAAATGAGGTGTTCTTTACTTTTATTTCTAGTCAGTTGTTAGATGCAGTTATTGTTGGAATTTTAACTACTATTGCTATGATGATTTTAGGTGTGAAATATGCGCCTTTACTAGGTTTTATAATAGGTTTGTTTAATATGATACCATATATTGGTGCTATTGTTGCTGTTGCTATTGCAATTGTTGTTACTTTAATTACAGGTGGTTTTGGAAAGGCTTTGGCTATGGCGATTGTTGTTATTGTTTTACAACAAATTGATGCTAATATTATTAATCCTAAAATATTGGGGTCTTCACTTGAAATTAGTCCTTTACTTGTTATTTTTGTAATTACTGTTGGTGGTGCTTATTTTGGTATTTTAGGTATGTTTTTGGCTGTTCCAATTGCTGTTGTTATTAAGACTGTTTTATGTGATTTTATTGATAATAAAAATAGGTTTAAAGATGAAGAGGAGTTAGGAAGGGAAAAAGAGAAAGAGGGACGTTGCTAGGACAGAGAGGCGGACAAAAGGGACGTTGCTAAAAAGGACAAAAGG
>CAOSZT010000086.1 GCA_948528155.1 uncultured Clostridia bacterium
AAAGGAGTGTCCCTTTTTCCCTTATAGCAGGGATTTTAAGGAACGTCCCTCTTTCCCTTTTTCCCTTGTAAGAAACGTCTCTCTTCTCCTCACTTCTGAATTCCAACATCTATTATCTGATTTCTTGCTTTTTCACTTTTTGTTGCAATATATTCTAAACTTTGCTCACTATTGTAACTTTCTGTGTCATAGTCTACAATATTTTTTATGTTTTTTATATATATTCCTTCTTCATATCTTTCTCTTCGTCTTACAACTTTATCTCCAAATAAATATCTTTCTATTATTTCTCTTTCTTGTCTATTTAATTTTTCCTGTGTAGCACCTAAATAATTATATCTCCATATAATATGTCTTTCATAACTTGAGAATTTTGATTTTGTTAAATCTTCATAATCATATTCAATTTGAAATTTTATTCCCTCTATTGTTATTGTTAAATTAGTCCAATTTGTCATCATTTCTTGTTTTTTAAATTCTTCTCTTAATAGTATTATTTTATTATATAAAATATTTACTAATTTTAAATATTCTTTTTCATCTAAATTAAATTTTTGTGGTATTTCATAGACATTTATGGGATTTTTTCTAAATATTCCTTTTGGAATATAATAGAAAAATAATTCTCCCATTTTTTGTTTGTCTACTCTGTCAATTACTGAAGCATACAAATACATTTTATCCCATTTTTCTGGAATCATATAATATATACGTCTTTGTATGTCTTCATACATCTCTTTTATTTTCTTTGTATGATTTAACATTTTTACCCCTACTTTTTAAATGTTATTAACTTAAACCTATTTCTAATTCTTATTATTCTTTAATTAATAAACTTTCTCCTGTCATTTGTTCTGGTTTATCTATACTCATTAAATCAAGCATTGTTGGTGCTAAATCTGCTAATTTTCCATTTTCTTTTAATTTATAGTTATTATCTGTTACTAAAATTATTGGTACAGGATTTGTTGTATGTGCTGTGTGTGGTTCTCCTGTTTTATAATCTATCATTTGTTCAGCATTTCCATGGTCTGCTGTTATTAATAAATTTCCTTTTTTCTCTTCTATTATCTCTACAACTTTTCCTACACATTCATCTACTGTTTCTACTGCTTTAATTGCAGCTTCTAAACTTCCTGTATGTCCTACCATATCAGTATTTGCATAATTTAATATTATTACATCATATTTATCATTTTTTAATGCTTCACATACTTTGTCTGTTACTTCATATGCACTCATTTCTGGTTTCATATCATATGTTTCTACTTTTGGTGATGGTACTAATATTCTGTCTTCTCCTTTATATTGCTTTTCTTCTCCACCATTAAAGAAAAATGTTACATGTGCATATTTTTCTGTTTCAGCAATTCTTAATTGTGTTTTATTATTGTTAGATATTACTTCTCCAAATGTATTTTTTAATGCCTCTTTTTTGAAGGCTATTTTGACATTTGGCATTGTTTCATCATAGTTTGTAAAACATACATAACATAAATTCATTTTCTTTGTTTCAAATCCATCAAATTCAGGATCAATTATCGCCCTTGTTATCTCTCTTGCTCTGTCTGGTCTAAAATTGAAGAATATTACTGAATCATTTTCCTCTATTTTTGCAATTGGCTCATCACTGCTATTTACTATTACTGTAGGTTCTACAAATTCATCAAATACTTCTTTTTGATATGAATCTTCTATTGCCTTTATTGTATCTCCTGCTTTTTGTCCTTCTCCATTTACTAAAGCATTATAACACTTTTGCACTCTTTCCCATCTTTTATCTCTATCCATTGCATAAAATCTTCCTGATATTGTTGCTATTTTTCCTACTTCTTTTTCTTTCATTTTTTCTTGTAATTTTGCAATATATCCTTCTGCTGAAGCTGGTGATGTATCTCTTCCATCTAAGAAACAATGTACATATACATCTTCAAAATCTCTTCTTTTTGCCATTTCTAGTAATCCATATAAATGTCTTATATGACTATGAACTCCACCATCTGATACCAGTCCTAAGATGTGTAATTTTGAATTATTCTTCTTACAATTTTCTATTGCTGATATAAATTCTGGATTACTAAAAAATTCTCCATCTTCTATTGATTTTGTAATTCTTGTTAGTTCTTGATATACTATTCTTCCTGCTCCTATGTTTGTGTGTCCTACTTCTGAATTTCCCATTTGTCCTTCTGGCAAACCTACATGTAGCCCACTTGTATATATGTCTGTATTTTCATATTTTTTCATTAGTCTTTCTATATTAGGTGTTTTTGCTAGTTTTATTGCATTTCCATCTTTGTTTTGATTATCTCCAAATCCATCTAGTATCATTAGCATTGTTACTTTGTCACTCATTTTTATTACCTTCCTTTTTGACTTTTATTATTTATCAAAGTTTACAATTTTTGCAAATTCATCTGGTTTAAGGCTTGCTCCACCAACTAGACCTCCATCTATGTCTGACATTTCAAATAGTTCTTTAGCGTTTGCTGATTTTACACTTCCACCATATTGTATTATAACTCTTTCTGAAGTCTTTTGTCCATAAATTTGACAAATTTTGTCACGTATTGCTTTTATACTGTTATTTGCATCTTCTGCTGTTGCTGTCTTTCCTGTTCCTATTGCCCATATTGGCTCATATGCTATTATTGTGTTTTCTACTTGATTGTCTGTTAATCCTTGTAGTGCTAATTCTGTCTGTTTTGTGATTATTTCTTCTGTTTTTCCTGCTTCTCTTTGCTCTAGTGTTTCTCCTACACAAACTATTGGTTTTAATTCATTTACAAATGCTGTTTTTATTTTTTTGTTTACTGTTTCGTCTGTTTCGTTGAAGTATTGTCTTCTTTCTGAGTGCCCTATTATAACATATTCTACTCCTATTGATTTTAGCATTTTTCCTGATACTTCTCCTGTATATGCTCCTGTTTCTTCAAAATGCATATTTTGTGCCCCTATTTTTATATTTGTTTCTTGTACATTTAGTAAGGCATAAAATAAATCTGTGTATGGTACACATAGTATCACTTCATTTTGTGTATCTTTTACTTGTGGTGTGAATTTTTCTATGAAGTCTATTGCTTCATTTGGAAGCATATTCATTTTCCAGTTTCCTGCAATTACTTTTTTACGCATTTTAATTGCTCCTTTCTCTATATAAATATTCTATTATGTTTGATATATCTCTTTTTGAAAACGTATAATTTTCATCTGTATCTTCTACTTTACCAGTTAAATTATTGTTTTCATCTACAACATCTAATAATTCCATTACTTTCCTCTTTTCCATTTATATTGGTATGATGTAAATTCTATTTATCTTGAAGACACTCAATTCCTGGCAATTTTTTACCCTCTAAAAATTCAAGTGAAGCTCCACCACCTGTTGAAATATGTGTCATCTTATCAGCTAAACCAGCCTTTTCTACAGCAGCACCAGAATCTCCTCCTCCAATTATTGTTGTTGCACTTAATTCTGATAATACTTTTGCTATTTCATTTGTTCCAATTGCAAATTGGTCAAATTCAAATAATCCTAGAGGTCCATTCCATATAACTGTTTTTGCTTTTTTTAGTTCTTCTTTGAATATTTCTATTGTCTTTTGTCCTATGTCAAATCCTTCCCATTCATCAGGAATTTCTGTCCAATCAACAGTTTTACTTTCTGTATCTGGTTTAAACTCTTTTCCTATTTTTGTATCTACTGGTAATAATAATTTTACACCCTTTTCTTTTGCCTTTTCCATTGCTTGCATAGCTAAATCAACTTTATCTACTTCACAAATTGAATTTCCTACATTATATCCTTGTGCCTTAAAAAATGTGTATGCCATTCCTCCACCTATCATTAATGTATCTACTTTATCTAATAAACTATCTATTACACCTATTTTATCAGAAACTTTTGCACCTCCTAATATCGCCATAAAAGGTCTTTCTGGATTATTTATTGCATCACCTAAAACTGTTAATTCTTTTTCTATTAAAAAACCTGATACAGCTGGTATATAATCAGCAATTCCAGCAGTTGAAGCATGAGCTCTATGTGCAGCTCCAAATGCATCATTTACAAATATTTCTGCCATATCTGCTAATTTCTTTGCAAATTCTGGATTGTTATCTGTTTCTTCTTTATGATATCTTACATTTTCAAGTAATAATATTTCTCCTTCTTTTAGATTTTCAGCTTTAGATTTAGCATCATCTCCTATTACATCATTTGCTATTATTACTTCTTTATCTAATATTCTTGATAATTCTTTTGCTACTGGTTTTAATGAAAATTCTGGTTTTACTTCTCCTTTTGGTCTTCCTAAGTGTGATGCTAAAATTAGCTTACAATTTTGTTCTAATAAGTATTTTATTGTTGGTATTGCTGCTATTATTCTTGTATTATCTGTTATTTCTTGTTTTTCGTTCATTGGTACATTGAAGTCACATCTTACAAATACTTTCTTTCCTTTTAAATCAATGTCTTTTACTGTTTTTTTGTTCATTTTAATTTCCTCCCCTTTGTTACAATATAATATATTTTTAAGTATTATTATTTAGTTTTTGTTTTTATTATTTTGTAACTCTTTTAATTTGGTTTTTATATAGTTTTTACCATTTTCTTAAGTTGATACCATTTTATAATAAAAAAGAATACTTTTCAAGTATTCTTCAATTATTTTCTTTTTTATTGTTGAGTAGTCCAAAATGTTTAAATATAAATGATTTTTATATTATTCTATTTGCCATTTTAATATTGGATAACCATTATTATATTTCCAATTTCCATTCTCATCTTTCTCATCATTTAGCCAGATTTCTGTATCTGCTTCCACATTTAACTTTTCTGCTGTTATACTTGTATCATTTAGATATGAGTTACTTATATTTCCATAATATTTAGGTGTTGATATTCCTGCTTTTATACAATTTAAATTTAAATAATATGAATTATATATATATCCTCCTACTCCTTCATGTGATTGTACTGCTGCAATTGCTCCATCATGAAAATTATCCTCTATTTTTGCAGTTGAATAACAATCATATATATAACCTGTTCCTCCATATACTCCATTATGTGAAACTATTCCAGAAGCTTCTCTATATCCTATATACCCAGTTGAATAACATCTATATACATTTCCTATTGTGCTATTATATTCAATCCCTAATGGATTATGATTAGTCCCATTTAATCCTACAATTCCTCCTACTCCTTGATAATTCAAATATACTGATGCTGAACATTCTATTATATCTCCATTATTAATTGCTACTATACCTCCTGCAACAGGTGTACCATTATTTTCTATTGTAATTTTTTCAACTTTACATCTATATATTTTACCTTCATTATATGCTACTATTCCTCCTATAACCTTTCCCTGCATATATGAATTTTCTATTTTTATATTTTTTATTTCGCTTTCTTTCCTAGTTAGTACAAATAGTCCAGATGCTTCTTTTTCGTTTTCTTTTATATATAATCCTGAAATTGTTTTTCCATTTCCATCAAATATTCCTAAAAATGGAAAATCTTTTGAGCCTATAGAGTTATATTTTTTTGCAGTTTCATTAAATATTATTTTTCCCTCCTCATTAAACTCATATAAATTTTCATTTAGATTTATATTATTCATCACTTTTACATTACATTTATTATTTGCTCCTGTTGTTACTATTTCTTGAAATCTTATTAAATCTTGTTCTTTATATATTGCAAATGCTTCTTTTATATTTCCATCTTTATCTTGTACTACTGTCCTATTTTTAGGTTCTACAAATACAGTTAATTTATTTTTATAACTTTGCCCTTTATATTTTCCTGTTATTAATATTTTACATTTATCATTTGAATCTGCTTTATCATTAGCAATTAATATATTATTCTCTAAACTTACATTATCACTTTTACTTTCAATTACATAATTTATTTCTTCTACATCTAATAAGTTCAAAATATTTTTTGTATTACTTTTTATTGTCATAAATGTTTCTATTTCTATTGGAACTGATATATCTACACCTTCTCCTACAGTTGGAATATCTTTTTCTACCTCTTGTTGTTTATCTTCTGTTAATTCTTCCTTAATATTAAAATCTTTATCAATTATAAATATACCTACTATTCCATCTTTTTCTAGTTTTACTTTTTTTCCATTTTCTGTATCTTGTACTATTTCACATTTATATTTTGGTAACTTTTCCTCTAAAAATTTTTGTGTTATATCTTCAATAGTTGCATTTCCCTGTTTTTCTATTTGTAAATCTGATATTGCTAATATTAAATCTTCTTTCATTTCTGCTTTTATTTGCAGATTTTTTGCTTGATTTGCTTTTCCTATTAATCCATTTTCTCCTATTAGTGAAGCTATTGTTATTCCAGATAGTATTAATAATACAATTATTGTTAGAACTAAAGCTATTAATGTTATTCCTTTACTTTTACATTTGCTTGTCATCTTATTCTCCTCTTTCATAATTTTAATTACAATTCTAAATTACCTATTAGGGAATTTATTGTTGTTTCATCTCTTTCTTCTCCTTCTTCTGTTTTGTTTCCTTCTGTTGGTTGTACACTATTTTCTAAATAATAACTTTCTGTTATTTTTACTGTAGCATTATCTTTATATCCTATTATTCCTCCTATATTTGCTGGTCCTGCTATTTGTCCTTTTGAATAGCAATGTTCTATAATTGTTCCTCCTGCTCTCGCTCTTCCTACTATTCCTCCTATATGTTTATATAATGCTGTTACATTTCCTGTATTATAACAATATGTTACTTTTTTTGCTCCATTAATAGTTATAGTGCCTACTATTCCTCCTGTTCTTGATACTACATCTGTAGAAGCACTATATCCACTTGTTTTTATATTTCCTATATTTCCACATCTTGTTATTGAACTTGTATTTTCAAGCGTACCAACTATTCCCCCAGCACCACTAGCATTCGCTCCAGTTCCTGTTATTGTTACATCCCCTTTATTTAAACAATCTTCTATTGTTGCATTAGTTTTAACACTATCATCATATCTTCCTGTACATCCAGTTATTCCTCCTGTATGAGCCCTTTCATTTGTTACAGTCCCTTCATTTATACAATTTTTTACAATTCCTCTTTGTTGCAATCCCACAATACCTCCACAATAAAAATATTTACTTTCTATATTTCCATAATTATAACAATTCTCCACCAAACATGCCTGACCATTATACATTCTATAAGCTTGATTTCCAACTATTCCTCCTACATTTGCTCTATTTAAACTATCTTTTCCTGTTCCTGTTACATTTGCATAATTTTTACAATTTCTTACTTCACTTCCATACTGTAAAAATCCTGTTATTCCTCCTACATTATAACCTGTTGCACTTACAACTCCTTCTTTTTCATTTATACAATTTTCTATTATTGATTTTGTAAATAATTTTCTAGTATCATGATAATATCCTGCAAATCCAGATATTCCCCCTGTTCCACCTGCACCTCCTGTTATAATTCCTTTATTTTTACATTTTTTTATTGTTCCTTTATATGATGTTCCAACTATTCCACCTACTCCATTATATAATCCTGAAATATCTGCATAATTGTTACAATTTTCTACTTCACTATTATTACCTATTGATGCAGTTATTCCTCCCACATTACTTTCACTATATGTTGCTTCACCACGACCTGTAACATTTACAGTTCCTGAATTATAATTTGTACAGTTTTTAATTATACTAGCTCTAACTATTCCTCCAGATATTCCTCCTGCATGACTTTTCCCTTGTATTTTTCCATAATTTTTACAATTATCTATTATTATAGTATAGTTTACATTTGAATTGTTTCCACCAAATCCTACTATTCCTGCAACATATGCAAGATTACCTGTGATTTCTCCTTTATTTACACAATTTATTACTGTCCCTTTATACATCTGTCCTACTATTCCTGCTTTCATACTATAACTTCCACCTATTGTTGCCTCATTTACACAGTTATTTATATTTCCACCTTGTGTACCTATTAATCCTATTATTCCACCAGTTCTACTAAAATTATTATTTTGTCCTGTTGTTGTAATAATTCCTGACACTTTACAATTATTTATATTTATATTATTACCATATCCTAGTATTCCTCCAATTTGGTATCTAGTTGATGTTATATTTACATCTTTTAAATTTATGTTATTTATTGTCCCACCTTTTGAATAACCAAATAATCCTAGATTTCCTGTTGCTATATTCATATAAAGATTAGTTATTGTATTTCCATTTCCTTCAAATGTCCCACTAAAATAATTATTTGTTGTATTTCCTATTCGTATCCAAGTAGTATTATTTGTATAATAATCTACATATTCTTTACTTTCTGTAGTTTCATAACTTGTTTCATTTTTAAAATCTAAATCATTTTTTAATTCTACCATTTTTCCTTCATATTTGTTTCCTGTATTTACTTGTGTCGCAAATAGACTTAAATCTTCTATTGTATATATTTCTGTTACTATATCTTTTACTTCTACATTACAAATAACTCTTTCTCCTTGATATTCTGCTATTATTGTAGTTGTTCCTATTGCTATTCCTTTTATTTGTCCATTCTGTATTGTTGCTACATTTTCATCTTCACTTGTCCAACTTGCTGTATTTGTTACATTTTGTTCTTGATATTTAGCTATTAATTTTACTGTTTGATCTATTGTTACATTTACATTTGTTTTATCTAATATTAATTTATCACTTGCTTTTACTATTACTCTACACATTGCTTCTTTTGTTTGATCTTCTTTCCATTTACATTTTATAATTGCCTCTCCTATTTGTAATCCTTTTATTTCTCCTTTTCCATTTACTTTTACTATATTTTCATCACTGCTTTCCCATTCTAAATAACTAGTGCCTATTTTTTTCCCTTCTATTTTTACTTCTATTTTATATGTTTGATATTCTCCTATCTCCTTTTCTGTTTCCATTTCTAATGTAAAGTTTTCTGGAATTCCTTCTTCTACTATTATTTTATATGTTTGTATATTAACCTCTGTTACTTCATCTTCTCCGCCTTCTTCTGTACCTTCTGGATTTTCTGTATCTCCTGTATCTTCTGTTTTATAACTTACTGTTATTGTTGCTTCTCCTTTTGCTATTCCAGTTATTTTTCCCGTGTGGTCTACAGTTACTATACTCTCATCTGAAGTTTGCCATTTTACTTCTCCTGTATTTAATTTTGTTGTTAATTGTTTACTTTCATCTATTATTAAATATATAGTATCTTCTGTATCTTGTGGACCTTCATCTATTATTCCATCTTTTGTTACACCATATTCTGGTCTATGGTATATCTTTCCTTCATATTTTTCCCCTTCAATTCTATATATTTCTCCTGTTAATACATTTATTACATATTCTTTTTGAGTATATTCTTTTATTATTTCTTTATCTATTTTATATAAATTCACTTTTTCTTCTGTAATTTCATTAATATTTTCTGCTTTCTTTATTGTTTCTACTAATGTATTTTTTAAATTTATATTTTCTACTTTTCCATTTTCTTTATCTATTGGATAATCCTTTTCCTGTTTTGAATCAAATTCTTTGTTATACATATATATATTTACTGCTTCTTTTACATTATTATATTCCGTTACAAACTTTGTCCATTTCGCTTTTCCTATTAATCCATTTTCTCCAGTTATAC
>CAOSZT010000087.1 GCA_948528155.1 uncultured Clostridia bacterium
CGTTTATATGAAAAAGAAGATGGTCATTCTACATGGGTTAGACCAGAAAAAATGTTTTTATCTGAAATTCCAGAAAGACCTGATAATGTAACTGGTCAAAAACATAGATTTGAATTAATTGAAAATTTAGATATAGAAATTAATTTACTAAATAATAAATAAAAAAAGAAGGTACTTAATATGATTTTAAATGGAAAAGAAATAGAAAAATTAATTAAAGAAAAAAATATTGTAAATAATTTTAACTTAGAAAATATTCGTTCTTCTTATGATATAACAATTAGTAATAAAGCATTAAAATTTAAAACTTTAGATAATGAAATATCTCTTTTTGATGCTTCTAAAATAGAAAATTTATATGAAGAAATTACTATAGACAATGGATATGCACTTTCTCCACATGAAAGTATTTTACTATCTTTAAAAGAAAGTATAAACTTACCAAATAATATATTAGCACATATTAGGCCTAGAACATCTTTTAGTAGACTTGGATTATTAATAAATTTTCAACATATAAATCCTGGTTATTGTGGTACTTTAAATATTCTGATGTATAATGTATCACCCAATTCATACAAAATATTTCCAAATATGAATATAGGACAATTAGTATTGGAAACTTTATCATCCGAAGTTCCAGAAGAACTTTTATATTTTAATGAAAAAACACCTGTATATCAAAATGAGACTGGAAATAGAGGCTCTAAAATTTACGCTGATTTTATAGGAAAAGTCTTTAGACATTACAAAGGAAATTATTATTTTGTAGAAAATATCAGTATGAATTCTGAAACTATGGAATATATGGTAGTTTATAAAACTCTATATAACAATGAAGATTCGAATTTATGGGTTAGACCTGCTACTATGTTTTTTGAAGAAATTGACCCTAACTTACCTAATAACATCACAGGTCAAAAACATAGATTTGAGATAGTTAACGAAATTGAAAAAGATTACACTAAAAAATAGGATGTGTCCCAGATTAAGATAGGTTTAAATCAATAGCAAGTTACATATATCTTATGCAGTAGCTGGGCAAAAAACGAAGAGAAATGGAGTGAAAAGTAATATTATGATAGATATAAAATTTTTAAGAGAAAATCCTGACAAGATAAAAGAAAATATAAAAAAGAAATTTCAAGACACAAAAATAGCATTAGTAGATGAAGTTATTGATTTAGACATAAAAAACAGAGAGGCTAAACTAAATGGTGATAATTTAAGAGCAGAAAGAAAAACATTAAGTTCTCAAGTTGGTCTACTTATGAAAGAAGGAAAAAAAGAAGAAGCTGAAAATATAAAAAACAAAGTGCAAGAAGTAAACAATAAATTAGAGGAAAATGAAAAACTTGAAACAGAATATGCTGAAGCCATAAAAGAAAGAATGATGAAAATTCCAAACATAATGCACGAATCAGTCCCTATTGGAAAAGATGATAGCGAAAATGTAGAAATCAAAAAATATGGTGATCCAATAGTTCCAGAATATGAAATTCCATATCATGGTGAAATTATGGAAGCTCTTGGTGGACTTGATTTAGATAGTGCCAGACGTGTTGCTGGTAATGGTTTTTATTATCTTATAGGTGATATTGCGAGACTTCATTCAGCAGTTCTAACTTATGCAAGAGACTTTATGATTAACAAAGGTTTTACATACTGCATTCCCCCATTTATGATTCGTTCTGATGTTGTAACTGGTGTTATGAGTTTTGAAGAAATGGATGCTATGATGTACAAAATTGAGGGTGAAGATTTATATTTAATTGGTACAAGTGAACATTCAATGATTGGAAAATTTAAAGACCAAATTCTAAAAAAGGATAATATTCCTTATACAATGACATCATATTCACCTTGTTTTAGAAAAGAAAAAGGTGCACACGGTATAGAAGAACGTGGTGTTTATAGAATACATCAATTTGAAAAACAAGAAATGATAGTAGTCTGTGAGCCTGAAGATTCTTGGGAATGGTATGATAAAATGTGGTCTTATACTGTTGAATTTTTTAGAAGCATGAATATTCCTGTTAGAACTTTAGAGTGTTGCTCTGGTGATTTAGCAGATTTAAAAGCAAAATCTTGTGATGTTGAAGCATGGTCTCCTAGACAACAAAAATATTTTGAAGTTGGTAGTTGTTCAAATTTGACTGATGCACAAGCAAGACGTTTAGGTATTAGAATTAAAGGTGAAAATGGAAATTATTTTGCACATACTTTAAATAATACTGTTGTCGCCCCACCTCGTATGCTTATTTCTATTATAGAAAATAATTATCAATCTGATGGAAGTGTTGTTATTCCTGAAGTTTTGAGACCATACATGGGAGGAAAAGAAAAAATTAATATAGATATTCAATCATAGTAAGTTACAGATATCTTATACAGAATTTATAAAATAAATTCTGTAACCTTAGAAAACATTTAAAGCTTATATTATAAAGGAGTATATTTTATATGATAACAAATAATCCAAAATTTGAAATTTCAGCAGTTAAACCTACACAATATCCAAAAAATAATTTACCTGAAATTGTTTTAGTTGGTAAGTCAAATGTTGGAAAATCAAGTTTTATAAATACAATGATTAATAGAAAAAAATTGGCAAGGACAAGTAGTGAACCTGGAAAAACTCGTCAAATTAATTTTTATAATATAGATGAAAAATTTTATTTTGTTGATTTACCAGGTTATGGTTACAGCAAAATGTCAAAAAAGGAACAAGAACAAGTAGGTCAATTTATTGAAGAATATCTTTTTAATAGACAACAAATTTCACTAATTATTTTTTTAGTAGATATTCGCCACTCTCCTACTTCTAATGATAAACTTATGTATGATTATGTTATTCGCTCTGGTCTTCCTTGTATGATTTTGGCTAATAAGGCTGATAAAGTTGCTATTACTAAGGTTGATGATACTACTAATAATTTGCAAAAATTACTAAATCCTATTGGTGATATTCCTACTTTTCCTTTTTCTTCTGAAAGAAAAATTTATTTGGATAATGTGTGGAATGAAATTGAAAAATATATTTAAAAGAAAGAGGAAATTTCTCCTCTTTCTTAATTTTTTATTTATTTTTATTTACAGCAACAACATTTGCACTTTTTCTCTTTTTTTCTATTACAAAACATTAGTATAAGTGTTAATATTAACAATAATCCAAGAATTACTGCTAATACTATTATTGCTGGTAATGATAATAAAATTACTAATGCTAATGCTGCTCCAATTAATAATCCTATAACAAAAGTAAATGCTAATGCTAGTATTGTTGCTACTATTCCAAGACAGTTCTTTTTACATTTGCATTTGTTGTCTCTGTTATCATAACAATATATTATTGATTCTTGTGGTTCCATTTTCATGTCACCTCCTGTATAACACTTTTTGTTTTTGTGTTATATTATATATTATGCTTGTTTTGGAAATTTGTGAATTTTATGTAAATTTTTTATGATTATTTTATTGACTTTTATTGTTGTCTATTGTATAATTTATTTATGTAACTGAATTAACTTAATATTTCTACTATATGGGAGATTTATTTTCTTTATATAGTGAAACACATTTTTAGGAGGACTTATTTATGATGCATAACAATCCAACCTGTACTGGCTGTCCATGGCCAAATGACCCTGACTGTGAATACTGTCAAACTCCAGCCAAGGTAGAAGAAGAATGTAGGAAAAAAATCGCATTCAAGCGGAGGCACAATATAGACAGAGAAAAAGCAAAAGCAGAAAAAGCACTGCATATTTTACAAGCTTCTATTGACAGGCGTTCATTGAAGGCCAATGAAAAAAAAGCTATATCAAAAAATTTAAAAAATGTAGCTAAGAAATTGAAGGCCGATGAAAAAGAAGCTATATCAAAAAAGTTAAAAAATGTAGCTAAGAAATTGAAGACCGATGAAAAAGATGCTATATCAAAAAAGTTAAAAAATGTAGCTAAGAAAGTGCATCTGTCTGCAACTGTTATTATTCCTTTATATCAAAAAAATATAAGTGGTAACAAATCTTCCGATATAAAAGAAAAACTGCAGAAGATAATATCAAACAAAGAAACCTCTACAAAGGATATTTGTATTTGCAAAAAAACTTTGTTGGCCTTCAAACTGGCTTCATATTATAACGGCTGTTTTGTTTCTGCTTGGCACACAACTCATGGCACCAACATAAAGTTTAACTTTTCTGATAAAAACTCATTAGAAAAGTTTAAAAATGACTGGGCAGATATTATTCAAGAGAATGTCCTAAAATAGTAACCTAATAACCAAAAAATCCAACTCGATAAAAGTTGGATTTTTTGGTTATTAGGTTACTATTTTAGGACACCCTCTTCTTTGTTAATTAATAATTATTTTTCAATCTTCTTTGTTATAACCTTCAAAGCCTTCTCCCTATTAAGCACCACAATATGTCCACATCCCTCACACTTAAGCTTAAAATCAACACCAACTCTAACAATCTCCCACAACTTACTTCCACAAGGATGCTGTTTTTTAGTTCTTACTATATCCCCAATATTGTATTGCATATACACACCTCTTTTCCAAAATCTCAAACAATCAATATTCAATTTCAAAAAAATAGAATATACTAATCTATAACAAAGCTATAAAAAGATGCCCCTTACTGGAACATCTCTAATCTTTTCACAACACTATCCTTTCCCAAAACCTGCATAATATCATACATATCAGGAGTATTAGTTCTCTTAGTCAAAGCAACTCTTAAAACAGTACTAACATCTCCAACATGAGCCTTATACATATCTGGATTAGCCTTAAATTCCTTAACTTCTTTAGCATATCCCATTTCTCCAGCTAATTCTTTAATTTTATCAAACCACATTTGTTTATCATCATTTTCATCATAATATTTTTCAACATATAGTTTTAAAATTTTCTCAATATCTTCTTTATTATTTATTACTTGGAAAGGATATTCCTCAGTATTTTTTTCAAATTCTTTATCATACATATATGAAATATTTTCCTTTACATCTGCCCATTTTGAAATATCTTTTCTTGGTTTTTTGTTTCCTCTTTCTATTCCAAAAACCTTTAAAGCATAATCTTTATCTTGTAACAATTCTTCTAAGTCTGTATCATATTTCTTTGCCCATTCTAAAGATTTTTCATATACTTCTTCTGCTGTCATTTTTGATATAACAATTTTAGATACATCTAACAATTTTATCATATCAAATAAAGCACCACTAACACTCATTTTATTTAATTGTAAATCAAATTCATTCATTGATTTATCTGGATTTGCTCTTCTCCAATTTTCAAATGTTGAATTTGCTATATTTAATAAATACTCTTTTACTGCGTCTGATGGAATTCCCTCTTCTGCATAATAGCTTACTGCTGCTTCTGGGTCTTTTCTTTTACTCAATTTTCTTTTATTCCCATTATCATTTTTCATAATTGGTGCAATATGTGCATATTTAGGAGCTTTAAATCCTAATTCATAAAATAATTGTAAGTGTAATGGTACTGAAGAAAGCCACTCATCTCCTCTTATAATATGTGTTGTACCCATTAAATGATCATCAACAGCATGTGCAAAATGATATGTTGGTAATCCATCTGCTTTTATAATTACTATATCTTGGTCATTTTCTGGAAAATCCACATTCCCTTTGATTACATCATGATGTTTTATTTTTCTATCTTCTCTACCTGGTGATTTGAATCTAATTATGTATTTTTCACCATTTTGTATTTTTTTTATTGCTTCCTCAACTGTTACATTTCTACATTTTGCCCATACTCCATAATATCCTGGTCTTATTTTTGCATTTTCTTGTTTTGCTCTTATTTGTTCTACTTCTTCTGTAGCACAAAAACAAGGATATGCTTTCCCCTGCTCTATTAGATATTTTGCATATGCTTGATATATTTCTTTTCTTTGACTTTGTTTATATGGTCCATAATTCCCTTTTCCTTCTATTTCTGATGTCATTCCTTCATCTGGTATTATTCCAAAACTATTAAAAGAATTTACAATATCTGTTGTTCCTTTTTCTATTTCTCTTTTTTGATCTGTATCTTCTATTCTCAAGAAAAATACTCCTTGTGTTTGTTCTGCCATCTTTCTTGCAACTAAAGCTTGATATAGTGTTCCAACATGTACAAATCCTGTAGGACTTGGTGCTACTCTTGTTACTATTGCTCCTTCTGGTAAATTTCTTCTTGGATATTTTTCTTCATAATATGATATTTCCTTTGCTTCTGGGAATATTATGTTTGCTAAATCTTTATAATCCATTTTTTCATCTCCTCAAATTTTAATCTATCCTTATATTTTTATAAAAATTTCAATTTTTATATTGTATATTATAGCTCAATATTCTCAATTTTTCAATTGCTTTACAAAATTTCTAGAGTAAAAAATTTTCTTATAAACATTCCACTTTCAAAATCATTTCAAACTAAACCATCTGACATTTTTTCACATTCCTTTGTAACAAAATAAACCCTCCTTATTAAACTTTTTGTCTAATAATTGGGGTTCACTTCAAAACAAAATGTAAAACAAGTTATTATTAATTCTATAATAGGTCATAGTAATGATGATATTGGTGATGATATTTATACTCATATCTCAATAGAAGAAAAACAAGAAGCAATAAAACAAGTTACATACAAAGAGCAAAAAAAATTATATGTATTTTCTGCTACTGGATAATTAAAAAAACTCATTTAAAAACCAACACAAAAAAAGAAACTATATTCTCCAAAATATAGTTTCTTTTTTATAGTATTTTTTTATATCAATTCTTCCATTTTTTAAGTCAAAAACCTCTAAAAACTCATTCCGCAAGTTCCAAACTAGTTCCACAGACCAATCATCAACTCTTAAACCTATTGATTTCAAGCATTTTCGTTATACTTCCATTATAATCGGGATAATCATAGGATTTCTTTTAGTTTTTACAAAAATATACTCTCTCAAATTCTCTCTAACAGTAGATTTAATAGTAGACCAATCTCTAATACTCTTTTCCTCACACTGTCTAATTTCATGTCTAACAACATTTTTAACATCATCCATCAAATTCTCAGACTCTCTAACATACACAAATCCCCTAGAAATAACATCTGGACCTGCAACAACCTCACCAGTAGAAGAATCCATTGTTAAAACAATAACAATTAAACCATCTTGAGATAAATGTTGTCTATCTCTTAAAACAATACTTCCTACATCTCCAACACCTAGACCATCAACTAAAACTCTACCATTTGGAACCATACCACTAAATTTAGCTTCTTCTTGGCTAATCTCTAAAACTTTTCCATTTTCTAATAAAATAACATTTTTTGCAGGAATTCCCATCATTTGAGCAGTTTCTCCATGTGCCACTAACTGTCTATACTCACCATGAACTGGTATAAAATATTTAGGCTTTGTTAATGCTAAAATCAATTTTTGCTCTTCTTGGCAAGCATGTCCTGAAACATGTACATCTGCCAAAGTACTATATACTACTTCTGCACCAATTTGCATTAAATCATCAATTACTTTTGAAACTGACTTCTCATTTCCTGGTATTGGATTTGCTGAAATTATAACTAAGTCATTTGATGTTATTTTAACTTTTCTGTGATCTCCTGCTGCCATTCTTGTTAATGCTGACATTGTTTCTCCTTGACTTCCAGTTGTTATAATAACTAATTGCTCATCATTATATGTTGACATCATATCTATATCAATAAAAATATCTTCTGGACAATCTATATATCCCAATTCTCTTGCAGTTGTAATCATATTTATCATACTTCTACCACATACTGCTATTTTTCTTCTATATTTTACAGCTGAACTTACTATTTGTTGAACTCTGTGTACATTTGAGGCAAATGTTGCTACTACTATTCTTTTTGTACATCTTTCAAATAAATTATCAAATACAGGTCCTATTGAGCTTTCAGACATTGTAAATCCTTTTCTTTCTGCATTTGTACTATCAGACATTAATGCTAATATTCCCTGATTTCCTAATTCTGCTATTCTTCCGAAATCCATCATTTTCCCATCTATTGGTGTATAATCTATTTTAAAATCTCCTGTGTGTAATATTGTTCCTTCTGGTGTAGTTATTGCAAGCATTACAGAATCTGGAATACTGTGTGAACTCCTTATAAATTCTACTTTAAAGTTTTTTCCATAGTTTATAGTCTGTCCTTGTGTTACTTCAATTAATGTTGAACTTCTTAAAATTCTATGTTCTTCTAATTTATTTTTTATTAATCCCATTGCTAATTTAGGAGCATATATAGGTATATTTATTTGTTTTAATAAATATGGTACACTTCCTATGTGATCTTCATGTCCATGTGTTATTATTAGTCCCTTTATTTTTTCTAAGTTTCTTTGTAAATATGTTATATCTGGTATTACTAAATCTATTCCTAACATATCATCTTCTGGAAATGATAATCCACAATCTACTACTATTATTTCATCTTCATATTCAAATACTGTAATATTTTTTCCTACTTCGTGTAACCCTCCTAATGGGATTATTTTTAATTTCGCTTTTTTGAATATATTGTTATTTGTATTACTTCTACTTCCTTTTCTATTTTTATTTTCTATTTGATTTTTTCCTATTTCATTCAATACTTTTTCTACTTCTGTTTCATATTCTTGTTTTTGTTCCATTGTTATTTCTCTCTTTTTCCCTCTTTGTCTTAAATCTCTATTATTAATTTCTTTTTGATTTCTTTTGATTTCTTGATTTTGTCCTATTCTTGTTTTTGTATTTCTTCCTGTTTTTTCTATATTTTTCTCTCTAGAATTCTTCACATTGCTTTCTTCATTTTCTGTTTTTCTCGTTCTTGTCCTTCCTGTTTTTCTTGTTTTTTTCTCTTCTTTATTTTCTTTACTGTTTAATTCATCTTGTGTCATTATTTTTTCCTCTCCTTCTTTTTATTTTTGATTAGTAAAATCATAATTTCAATTTTTTATAAAGCCCTTAGCCTAAAAAAGCATATAAATATGCTATATATTAATAACTTTCACACAATAATCTAATAACAAATAATTTATCTCAATTATTTGTCTATACCTTATATATAATATTTCTCATTTTTTCTATTTTTAATCCGATCTCTTATATTTATTGTTCATACTAATTTAAACTACATGGTTTCAAAAAAATCTCATTTTTTTGCCCTTTGGCAATCTGTTTTTTATTTTAGCATATATTGTAAAAAATGTCAAATTTTATATTCAAAAAATAGTGTAAAATAGTTTTGTAGAAATAATTATCCCCCAGTATAACTGGGGGATTTTCATATCGGCCTATAAGGCCTTGATACTAGCTGACGCTGAAGCGTCTCAGTTTGACAGCCTTCGCCACTTACACTTGCGTCTTTTTTACTTACTACCCTTAAAAGGGTCTTTATATTCTTTTATTGTTATTTGATCTGTCATCATATCTTCATTTAATTGATTTGCTACATATCTTGCCACTGCTGTTTTATTATTTCCTACTGTACTTACATAATACCCTCGACACCAAAATACTCTATTTCCATATTTGTATTTTAAATTTGCGTGCCTTTCGAATATTATTAATGTACTTTTCCCTTTCAAATATCCTACAAAACTTG
>CAOSZT010000088.1 GCA_948528155.1 uncultured Clostridia bacterium
ATTTGCATATAAATAGTCCGCAAAAGAGGATTTTTTCTTCATTTCCAACTACTAACAGTTTGTAGATAAAATTATATTTGACAAATATGACTTTTATATATAAAATATAAAAGAATTTCAATAAAATAGGAGAAAAAGATAAAAATGGAATTTATAAAAATACTATGGAAAAATAAAAAAATAGCTTGGAAATTAGGAAAAAGTGATTTTAAAAATAGATTTGCAAGTACAAGTTTAGGAAGTATATGGGGATTTTTGCAACCATTTGTATTTATGATGATGTATGTAATAGTATTTCAATTTATATTTGGAATGGAAGGGGAAGCAGGCTCACCATATGTAGTATGGTTTTTACCAGGAATGGCAATATGGCAATGTTTAAATGATAGTATAATGAGTTCAAGTATGTCAATACGAAATTATAGTTATTTAGTAAAAAAAGTAGTATTTCCAGTAGATATAATACCAATAATATCATTAATAGGAAGTTCTTTTGTAGCAATATTTCTATTATTAGTAGCAACAATAGTATGTACACTATTTGGATATACACCAAATATATTAATGATTTTATATGTAATAATAGCCGTATATGCTTTTATAATAGCATTTACAAGATTAACTTCAGCAATAACAACATTAGTACCAGACTTTTCAAATTTACTAGGAATATTAATGCAATTATTTTTCTGGGCAACACCAGTAGTATGGAGTGTATCAAAATTAGCAGGACACCCAGGAATATTAAAAATAATACAATGTATGCCATTTACATATTTAGTAACAGCATTTAGACAAGCATTTATGGGAGAAAATATAGTAACAGCAAATAATGGAATTTATACAATAATATTTTGGATAATAACAATATTTATGTTTATATGGGGAAACCATATATTTAAAAGAAATAAAAAAGATTTTGCAGATGTATTATAAATTTTTAACATGAATTTATTTAGAAAGGACTTCAATTATTATGAGTAACACTAAAAATACAGAAGAAATTAAAAAAGTCGAAAATGTAATAGAAATTAAAAATGTAACTAAAAAATATAAAATGTATAAAAGTAAAAAAGCTAGACTTTTAGAAGCAGTTTTTCCTTTTTATAATAATCATAATACATTTAGTGCCATAAATAATCTAAACCTAGAAATACACAAAGGAGAAGTTCTAGGAATATTAGGAAAAAATGGAGCTGGAAAATCTACATTATTAAAAATGATTACAGGAGTTGTTTCTCCAACAAATGGAGAATTAAAAATAAATGGAAAAATAAGTTCACTTTTAGAACTAGGAGCAGCATTTAACCCAGAACTAACAGGAGAAGAAAATATATATCAACATGGTCAAGTTATGGGATTAACAAATGAACAAATAGAAGAAACAAAACAAAATATAATAGATTTTGCAGATATAGGTGAACATTTAAAACAACCAGTAAAAACATACTCATCAGGTATGTTTGCAAGACTTGCATTTGCATGCGCAATAAATGTTGACCCAGATATTTTAATAGTTGATGAAGTGCTATCTGTTGGAGATATGGCATTTCAATTAAAATGTTTTAAAAAATTTCAACAATTTAAAGAAAAAGGTAAAACAATATTATATGTAACACATAATATTGCAGATGTTCTTGATAATTGTAATAGAGCTATTATCTTAAATTCAGGTGAAAAGATTTATGATGGTGATGTAAAACAAGGTGTTGACAAATATAAAAAATTAATAACAGGAATGCTTGATAAAGAAAATGAAAAAAAGGATATAGAAGAAGATACAGAAGGAAAATGGAAAAAAGATTTTAACATAAATCCCAATATGATTACTTATGGAACTGGCGAAATTAAAATAGTAGATTATGGAATATTTAATGAAAAAGATGAGCCTATTCCTGTTTTAACAAGTAATGAGTTAGTAAATATAAAAATTAAATCAGAATTTTTTGCAGATGTTGAATGTCCTACTTTTTCAATTACTATAAAAGATTTTTTAGGAAAAGAAATTTGTGGAACTAATACTAACTTTTTAAAAATTTATACTGGAAAATGTAAAAAAGGTGAAAAATATCTATATGAATTTAAACAAAAATTAATGTTAGCACCTGGAAAATATACATTATCATTAAGTTGTAGTAAATTTGATTTTAATGGAGAACTTATACCAATAAATAGAAATTATGATGCTTTAATTTTTGAAGTGATTTCTGATAAAAATATTGTAGGATATTATGACATAGATACAAAAGTAAATTTTACGAAATTAAGTGAGTAAACATTTAGAAAAAGACATTGAAAAATAAGGTTTATAAAAAATTATCTTTAAGAGAAAGGATACTATTTGTAATGAATAATAATTCAGAAATACATTTATTTATATTATGGGAAAATGCTTTATATAAGCAAAAAGAAATATTAACAAAAATAAACGAAAAATTTAAAATAATAAAAATGTATAAAATTAGATGGTCTGAAGAACTTTTTGTAAAAAATCTAGTTAGATTTTATGGTAGAAGTTTTTCAGATTGTGAAGCAAAAGCACAACATTGTGGTAAAGGACAATTTTTGTTGATTATTGTTAAAGATGAAAATCCTATATATGAAAAAAGAGATACAAGTTCAGGCGTTAGAACAGTAAATGTAAATTTATTTGATAGTAAAGAACTATTTAGAAATATGACAGAAAATGGAAATAAAATTCATGCAACAAATGATATAATAGAAACAAATCATGATATAACATTATTACTAAATAAAAACATAAAAGACTTTTTAGAAGAAAATGAGGATAAACTAAAAAAACAAAATAAAGAAATAGAACAAATAGAAGAAATTAATAAAGATTTATTTGGAGCTAATGGCTGGAAAGATGCTAAAGAAATGTTTTATGCCTTAAACAATTGCGAAAAATATGCAATATTAAGAAATTATGAAAGTTTACCAGAAGAAATCTATGTAAATGAACACAATGATATAGATATAATTTGTGAATCAAAACAAAATTGTGCAAATATTTTAAATGCAGAAAAAATTTTTCCAGCTGAATATAGAGTTAATTATAGAACAAAAGTAGGAGATAAATACGCTAATTTTGATTTAAGATATTTAGGAGACAATTATTATTCTGAAAATATAGAAAAAAATATATTAGAAAAAAGAGAATTTAATGAAAAAGGATTTTATACATTAAATTCAGAAGATTATTATTACACTTTATTATATCACGCTATAATACACAAAAAGACATTTAAGCCAGATTACAAAACAAGATTAATACAAATGAATAAAAATAAAATAACTGAAAATACAGATTTAGAAGAAATGGTTGAAATATTAAAAAAATGGCTAGAAAAAAATAAATATTTAATAACCATTCCAAAAGACAAATCAGTTGAATTTAATATAGAAAATGTTTACAAATTTAAACCATTATTAGAATTTGAACAAACTAATAATATTTTAAAAATCTTTAATGCAAATATAATAAAATGGTATCCATTTGAAAATCTCTCAAATATATTACTAATTGGAGAAAATGAAGAAATAGAAAAACATTTAAAAACAATAACTGATAAATTAACTATAATAAGTAGATTTGAAAAAATATCTGAAAATATAGAAAAAAATAATTTTGACTATATTTTAATAAATGGAATTGAAAAATATAAAAATATAATACCAAACCTAAAAGAATTACTAAAACAAGAAGGAAAATTTATAATATTAGGAAATAATACATTTGGAATAAACAATTGGAGCAAATACAATATAAATGAAAATATAGCAATAAATAAATTAGAAAACAACAATTTAGAAAATATAACTGTAAAAAAAATAAAACATCTATTAAAACAAAATGATTTAAAACAAACAAATACATTTTATGTTTTTCCTAATTATCAAGAAACAGAATTAATAATAAATGAAAAATTTAATATAAAAGAGACACAAATAGAAAAATACGTACAAAATATAAAAGACACTGAAATAAAAACATTTGATGAAATAAAAATATTAAAAAACATAATAAAAGAACAACCTGAAATGTTAGAATTTTTTACTAACTCATTTTTTATTGAAGCATCAAAAGAAGAAATAAAAACAGACATAAAATATGTATCATACAATAATTGCAGAAATGAAAAATACAGATTAATAACATTAATAAAAAAAGACATTGTAAAAAAAATACCAGCCAATAATTTAGCAAAACAACAAATACAACAAATGTGTAAAACAATAGAAAATGTAAAAAAATGTGGAATTGACATTTTAGATTATGAAGAAAATGAAAAAATCTATAGTAAATTAATAACAAATGAACAAACATTAGATGAAATACTTGCTAAAAAATCCAATAATTTAGAAGAAATTATAAAAATTATAGAACAAATGAAAAATATTTTATTAAATAATTCAATACCATATCAAGAATGTAAAGACAAAATTAAATATAAAGACTTAGAAGAAAGTAAATTACAAGAATTACATTTTTTGAAAAATGCTTTTTGGGATATGATATGCAAAAACTGTTTTTATATAAATAATAAATTTATATTTTTTGACCAAGAATGGGAAAAAGAATATTTACCAGTTGAATTTATAATATATCGTTCAATAATTAATTGTTATGATTTAGTAATAAAAATAAATGTTGAAGAAATACTCCAAAAATTAAATATTTTACAATACAAAAAATACTTTGAAGAAATCGATAAAGACATTAGAAAAGAAATTATAAATGAAGAAATATTTAAAGAAATGTATTGTAAAGAAATAAAAGGAATTGATAATTTAATAAATGACAATATAATAAATGAAGAAAAAATACAATTATTAGAACAAAATATGATAAAACCATTACAAGAAGATAACAGAAAAAAACAAAACTATATAGAAACACTAGAACAAATAAACAGAAAAAATCAAGAAGAAATAATAAATAATAAAAACAACCGAAAAAATTTTTTCTGGAGAAAATGATGTTGGAAGAAAAGGAATGATATAAAATGAACATAGATAAAATATTACCAAAAGATTCAAAACGAAGAGAAATAATGAAAAAAATATATATGACATTTTTCCAAAAATATACAGAAGAAGAAAAAATATATAAAAAATGGATAGAAAAAAATGAGCCAAATAAACAAGAATTAGAAGAACAAAGAAAAGCCATTTTTAAAAATCAACCTAAAATAAGTATAGTAGTACCTGTATATAATACACCCAAAAAATTTTTTAAAGAATTAGTACAAAGCTTACAAAATCAAACATATTCAAACTGGGAACTTTGTTTAGCAGATGGATCACCAGAACCAATAAAATATATGCAAGAATATCCTAAAAAAGACAAAAGAATAAAATACAAAATAATAGGAGAAAACAAAGGAATTTCAGGAAACACAAATGAAGCAATAACACTTGTAACAGGAGACTTTATTGGATTATTAGATCATGACGATTTATTACCACCTTTTTCATTATATGAAATTGTAAAAGCAATAAACGAAAATCCAGAAGTAGAATTTTTATATTCAGATGAAGACAAATTAGAAACAGCAAAAGGACCTAGATATGGAGTATTTTTTAAACCTGACTTTTCACCATATACATTAAATAGTGCAAATTATATTTGTCATTTTAGTATATTTAAAAAAGAATTAATGGACAAACTACAAGGCTTTAGAAGTGAATATGATGGAAGCCAAGATTTTGACATTGTAGCAAGAGCTTCAGAATTGACAAACAATATAATTCATATACCAAAAGTATTGTATCATTGGAGAGCACACAAAAACTCCACAGCACAAAATTCAGATTCAAAACCATATGCTTTTGAAGTAGGAAAAAAAGTTATTAAAGACCATATAAAAAGAAGTTTAGAAACAGATGTTGAAGTTACTGATGGATTAACACCTGGAAGTTATGAAGTAAAATATTTACCTAAAGGAGAGCCTAAAGTTAGTATTATTATTGATGGAGCAAAACTTAAAAAAGAAAAAATATTAGAAATAATTGAAAAAATTAAGATTTCAACATATAAAAATTATGAAATTGTAGTAATAACTAATGAAAATATAAAAGATGTTCAAAAAATAATAAAGCCTCTTCAAGGAGTATTTAAGTCATATAATGAGGCAGTTACTTTATGTGAAGGGGAATATTTTATTATTATAGATAATAACTTAAGTAAAATTGATAAACCATCATATATTGAAGATTTATTAGGTATTTGTCAAAATAAGCAAGTAGGTATTGTTGGAACAAAATTATACAATAAAAATAACGAAATTGAACATTGTGGAATTATTTTAGGAATGAATGGAGCAGGAGACTTACTTTATAAAAATGCACCTAAAAATATTGGAACATATATGCAAAGATTGCTGATTATTCATAATGTTTCATGTGTTTATGTGAAATATGCCTTGATAAAAAAAGAAACATTTATAAAAACAGGTGGATTTACAGAAGATTTTTCTGGTATGCTTGTAAGTATTGATACATGTTTGAAGATTCTTTCTTTAAATAAACAAGTAGTTATAAATCCTATTATTTCTTTTGGTGTTGAAAATATAGAACAAATACAAAAAGCTGAAAGTGATGAACAAAAAATACAGATTAAATGGAAACAATTTTTTGAACAAGGAGATAGATATTTTAGTCCTAATCTTAGTAAAAATAACACTGGATTAAGTATTGATATATAATTTTTAGTAAACAACTTATTTAGATAAAAATTAAAATTTTATATAGAAAAGGATTTTTTTATGGAGATTATAGATAATGGTACAGAAAATGAGGTAAAAGTAAATAATCAATTATCTGGAAAAATAAATATAAATGGTAATATAATATGTTCTGATAGTTTAAAAAATATAGACTTTTCAATAGATGGAAATTATAATAATATTATAATAGATAAAAATGTTACTATTTTCAAAAAATTACATTTAACTATCTCTGGAAATAATGGTTGTTTGAAAATAGGAAAAGATACAACAATATATAGTGTAGATATGATAATTAATGAAGATAATAATAAAATAGAAATAGGCTCAGATTGTATGATTTCAGAAAATGTAAAAATATTAGCTTCTGATTCACATTCAATAATATTACAAGAAACATATCAATGTATATGTAAAAAACAGATTTATAATAAAAAGTAGTTCCCAAAATTGAATAGACTAGCTTTTATACAATATTTTATATAAGGAGAAAATAAAATGAAAAATATAGATATAATAGTTCCAATATATAATGCTTATGAATTTACAGAAGAGTGTATAAAAAGTCTTCTAAAAAATACTGACTTAAATAAACATACTTTAGTATTAATAAATGACAAAAGTCCAGATGAAAAAATATTACCAATGTTATTAAAATATAAAAATCAAAATCAGGACAAGCAAATTGAAGTATTAGATAATGAGGAAAATTTAGGATTTGTAAAAACAGTAAATAAAGGAATGCAACATTCTAAAAACGATGTTATTTTATTAAATAGTGATACAGAAGTTACAAAAAATTGGATAGAAAAAATACAAAAGTGTGCTTATTCAAATCAATATATAGCAACAGTTACACCACTTACAAATAATGGAACTATTGCATCAGTTCCTAATTTTGGAGTAGATAATGAATTACCTGAAAACATGATTTTAGAAGAATATGCAGAAATGATAGAAAAAGTTTCTAAAAATAGATATCCTGAACTTACAACTGGAAATGGATTTTGTATGTATATAAAAAGAGATGTCATAGAAGAAATTGGATTATTTGATGACAAGACTTTTGGAAAAGGCTATGGAGAAGAAAATGATTTTTGTTATAGAGCATTAGACCATGGATATACAAACATTTTATGTGATAATACTTTTATATATCATAAAGGAACACAAAGTTTTAAAAAAGAAAATTTAACTGCTTCAAGAGCAGCTTTAATAGATGAACATATGAATTTATTAAGAAAAAAGCACCCAATTTATGTACAAAAAACAGATAATTTTATAGCAAATAATCCATTAAGAGATATACAAGAAAATATCAAATTAAATATATTATTACATAAAAAGAAAAGAATTTTATATTTAATAAATGAATGGGAAGAAAATATGGAAATGACAGGAGGAGCTTCACTACATGTAAAAGACATAATAAATTCAAACATAAAAAATAATATAGCAAGTTTTGTGATATCACCAGATAAAATTGACAAATCAAGATATAGATTATATTTATACACAAATCAAATTGCCAAAGAAATATCAAATTATAAAACTGATATAAATCATTATGGGCAAATAACATATACAAATAATAGTTATAAACAAATGTTAGAAAATATATTTGACAGTTTTAAAATAGATATTTTACATGTTCAACATTTTTTATTTCAAACTTTTGACACTATAGAAATTGCAAAAGAAAGAAATATCTTTTCAATTATAACATTACATGATCTATATATGATATGTCCATCAATAAATATGGTATATAAAGATAAATATTGTGAATATGACAAAGAAAAAGATTGTGCAAAGTGTTTAAATATAAGATATGGTGTAAATAGTAATATATTAACT
The DNA here is from genome assembly GCA_948528155.1 of uncultured Clostridia bacterium. Classification (GTDB taxonomy): domain Bacteria; phylum Bacillota; class Clostridia; order TANB77; family CAG-508; genus CAG-269. The sequence goes on from CAOSZT010000088.1 coordinate 8,589, forward strand.
AACTGGCAAAGAACAAATTTAGAAATTTTAAAAAAATTTGATAAAATAATTGCTCCTTCTGAAAATACAAAAAAAATATTTACAAATTTATATAAAGATTTAGAAATAGAAGTAGTAGAACATGGTGTAGAAGTAGTACAAACAAAAGAAAAGAAAGACAGAAATTCAAAAGATTTTAATATTGCATTTGTAGGTGCAATGGCAATTCATAAAGGTAGCAACATTTTAAAAGATTTAGTAAAGAAAAATAATAATTCAAATTTAAAAATACATCTATTTGGAAAACCAAATGAAAAAGACTTAACAAAAAGTAAAGGAAATTATATAAATCATGGGAAATACACAAGAGGAGAATTGCCACAATTACTAATTGACAATGACATAGATTTAGTTTGCATTTTTGCACCTTGGCCTGAAACATATTCATACACTCTTACAGAAAGTTATATGGCACAAGTACCAATTATTACATTTGATATTGGTGCAGTGGGGGATAGAGTAAAAAATGATAACTTAGGTTGGGTTATAAATTTTGATACAAATTCTGATAAAATACTTGAAAAAATACAAGAAATAAGTAATAATAAAGAAGGTTATAAAGTAAAGAAAGATAATTTTAAAAATTATAAATTTAAACAAGTAGAAGAAATGCAAAAATATTATGAAACAACATATAACAATATTAATATTGAAAATATTAATAAAACTGCAAATATCTATTGCTTTTTAGATTATAGAACTAAAACTAAAGAAAGCGAATTAAATGAATTTCAAAATACATATGGTCATGTAATTCATAAATATGAAAAATTACGTTCTAGTTTAGTTTGGAAAATTGCTAAAAAATTAAAACATATAATAAAAAAAGTATAAAAAAAAATAAATAATAAAAAAGGAAGCCTTAAATTGAAAAATTTAGTAGATAAACTTAATATGAAAAAA
>CAOSZT010000089.1:0-634 GCA_948528155.1 uncultured Clostridia bacterium
AAAAAACTATAATATTTTAAAATTTAATAAAAAGCAGTAATAACAATAGTTATAGGCATATATAAAAATATTAGAATAGTCCGCCTAGGCACACCAAAGTAAAAATGTCTATAATGCTATATATCAATACTTTTAAGGGGGTTATAATTTAGAGAATTGTAATTTTCGGGTAATTGTTATATTGTATCAATTATTTTAGCAACTATATTATTGTGTTCAGGTAGATATTCAATATAAACTTCTTCTGTCATAGATGTACTAGAATGTCCTAATCTTTCTGAAATATATTTTGTTGGTAAACCGCATTTGTAACAAAAGAGTAGCATGAGTGTGTCTTAATTCATGTGCTGTTAATACAGGAGTTATATTATTTAGTATTTGCCATTTTTTTAGCCATACAGTAAAAGTGTTGAAATTTATTAATTCGAAAAATATATATTTGTTATTTGGATATTTTTTTCTAAAATTAATAAGCATATTATTTGTGCTCTTTGAAATTTCTATTGTTCTATGTCTTTTTTTCTCTTTAGGTTCCTTTGTAATCCAACCTTGTTTTTTTATATATATTTGTACTACATTTACTGTTATAGTAGATTTTTTTTCATCATAATCTCTATCCCATTCTAAACCAGAT
>CAOSZT010000089.1:644-8821 GCA_948528155.1 uncultured Clostridia bacterium
CCTGCCAGTTCTTCTAAACATAATCCTGTTTTTAATGCAAATTCAGTACAAATTTTTTGTGGCCTATGAATATTATCTTTTTTATTTTTATTGTCTAATAATTTTACAACTTTTTGATAAGTTTCTCTATTATATGCTCTTGTTTTTATATTATTTGAATTTTTTAATTTATCAATTTCACTTTGCAATTTTTCAAGACGTAAAGATTTTTTAGGCACTCTTCTACATGGGTTTTCGTTTATGTATTCCCATTCATAGGCTTTTTGTAATGAACCAGATATTATTTCATAAAATTTTTCATAAGTTCCCCTAGTGATTGGTTTATTTTCCCTAGGAGGCTTATATTGAGTTTGCCAACTTTTCATATCATTAAATAGATTTCTTAATAAAGAGGGGGTAATTTCTTTTAATTTATATTTTCCTAGATATGGTAAAATTCTATTGTTCAATTTATTTTTATAACTTTGTACAACAGAAGGAGAACAATCACGTCGTACATATTCATCAAGCCACTTTTGGGCAAATTCTAAATAAGTAATATTACAGTTAGATATTTTATTATTTCTAATAGCAGTAACAAAATCAGCTAATTTAGTAGATGCTTCTGTGTCATTTTTAGCATCTACAGTATTACTAAATCTTTCTCCTTTATACATATATTGCAATCTTGCTTTTCCATTTTTTAATAATTGGTATGTTCCAGCCATAAAAAAAAACTCCTTTCTAAATACTTGAAAAGAGTTTGTAAATGTTATATAATACAATTACAAAATCTTTCAAGGTTTTGTTGGTTGAAAATGTGTCAGGTTGCGAGCCAAAGAGCACATTTTCTTTCATTTTTATTCAAATATTTTTTTAATTCTAGCATTAGTAACTTTTCCTATTATTTTTACAGGTATTTTTTCTATATCTTTGAAAGTAAATTCTCTAGGTGGGTAATATGGGTTATAGGATTCTAATTTTATGCCTGTTTCTGTTTTTATTACTCTTTTTATTGTAGCTTCTTCATTGTCTATTAAAATTATTGCTATTTGCCCATTTTCAACGTCATTTTGTTGATGGACAATAACTATATCATCTTGAAATAAAATTGGCTCCATTGAGTTTCCTACAATTTTTAAAGCATAATAATTTTCTGGGTCTTGTAATTTTTCATCTATTGTTATATAGCCAATAATGTTTTCAGAAGCTAAATAGTTATATCCAGATTTAACTATTCCTAGTACAGGGAAAGCTTGTTTATTATTAAAAGATATTTTTGATTTATCTTCAATTAGGTCAGATTTTTCAATTTTAAAGTAATTAGCTAACATTTCAATTTTGTCTATTCTAGGATATTTATTGCCATTACACCAGTCAGAAAATGTAGTGTATTTAAAACCTAAAATATTGCATATATCATTTCTATCTTTTTTATTTAATTCCATATAATATTTTAAATTCTTTGCAAAAATTTCTTTATTACCTAAATCGCTCATCCTAACCTCCTACAACTATTATACGATACAAGCATAAAAAAGTCAATAAAAAAATAAAAAAATTACGCTTAAAGTATTGACATTACATTTTAAGCGTGATAATATATAGAAAAATAATTAAGGAGGTGGGGGATTGAATAATAAAATATCAATAAAAGCGGCAAGAGTAAATGCAAATTTAACACAAAAAGAGGCAGCTTTGAAATTAGATGTATCTAAAGATACAATAGGGAATTGGGAAAGAGGAAAAAGTTTTCCAAGTGTTTCGAAAATACCAGTGATTGAAGAAGTTTATAATATAAAATATGAAAATATTATTTTTTTGCCAACTAATTACGCTTAAAAGGTAAAAACTGCATATATTTATTGTAACTAATTTATAAACTATGAAACATTAAAATCGTCAAATTCGCAACCTGACACAAAAATAAAACGAAAGGAGGAATTAAATTGTTATATACAGGAAAACAAATAGCAGAAAGACTTAGTACTAATGAAGTGCTACTTACTGAAGCAAATATTAGAAGATGGGCAAATAAAGGACTTAAACATTTAAGAGGTCCACATAATACATTTTTATATAAAATTGAGTGGGTCGAAGAATTTATAGAATTACAAGCTAATGAGAGCATTAATAATTTTAAAGTTAAAGATTTTATTATGCAAAACAATAGTAGAAAAAATAAAAAAGTTAATATTTGTGATTATTTCAATTGTAAAGTTATATAAAAATAAATTAAATGAAAGGAGCCCCCAAAAATGAAATAATCAAAATACATAAAAAAAGAAAACAACCTAGCAGAATATGAAATACAAGAAATATAACAAAGATTGAGAGGAGGGAAGAAGATGGAAGAAAAAAGTGAAGTAGAGATAATGTATTCAATAAATAAAAAATTACTAAAAATAGCTGAAAAACAATTAGAAAAAGAAGAAGTACCAAGTAGGGAAGTACTTGATACTATACAATTAGCTTTAACAATAACATCAGCATTACCATATTCAAAATACGATATTCCAGATTAAGGTTTCAATTTATCAATATAGTTAAGAAGTTTATCTATTTTGTTTGTAAAACGATTTTCCATATAGATAATTCCATTATCAGACAAAGAAAAATGAAAATATTGTTCATCTATATAAGGTCTCTTTTTAGAAAGTAAATTATTATTTGATAATTCTATACAAGTATCATAAGTATCTTCTAAAGACCATTCAGAAACTAAAGAATGTATATTGTTAATAGTATTTATATTTTTAGCTTCTGATTTAGGAATACCGTTATCATGTAATTCTAAATAATATTTATAGATTAAACAAATTAGATAATCAGCATCTTTGGAAAGTTGAATATCAGACATATAATCACCACCTTTCGACAAAATTATAACATAGGTGGAAATATATTTAAAAAGGGGAAAACCAAATGAAAAAATTTAAACTAGACAAAAACAAAGTGTATATGAGAATAGGACAAGCAGTGGTATATGTAACAGGGTATATAGTAGGAATAGTATTTATATACATAATGTTTTTAAGTGGAATGACATATTAGAAGGGAGGAAAAGCTAAATGACAAGAAAAGAGTATGTAGAGTTTTATAAAGAAGAATTAGAAAAATTAGAAAAACACAAAGAAGGACTCTTAGAAGTAGATAAAAATACAAGATATACAGATAAAAAAATAAATCATATATATGATTTATTAGTAATATTAGAAAATTGCAATAAATCAGAAATGTTAAGAGAAGAAAACATAGGATATAAAAGAATAATATGGAAGATAGAAAATTGTTTAGAAAATATAGAGAAATTAAAATTACATAATAACAGAGAAGAAATAAAAAAGGAAATAAGTAAATTATTAGAATTTTTAAAAGAAACAGTAGAGGATGAAAACGAGAAGTAGTATAAGAAGAAAATAAAAAAGGAAGGAGTTGAAAGAAATGAAAGAGTTACTACAAAAAATAATATTAAAAGTATATGAGATAAATGAAGAAACAAAACATACAGTATTTTTAGATTTTTCAGGACATGTAAACAAGTTAGAAATAAGAATATATGAAAAAGGCTGGAAAGATGAAGAAGATGCAACTTTAAAAAAAGAAGCTTATATAGATGAAAGTGATTCAAAAGAACAATTAAAAGAAATATTGAAAGAATTAGAAAAAATAGAAAGGAATTAAAATAAATGATGTGGGGATTTTGTATAGGATTAGTAGCAGGAGCCTTATTAATGAATTTAGCAGTAGAGGAAGTAGAAAAGGAAAAAGAGAAACAAAAAGAAGTAAATAAAGATTTAAGATATGAAAATAAAGAACAACAAGAATTTATATGTAAAATAATAAGAATAATGCTATATGAAAAATCAATATTTGACAGAGATAAAAAAATAAAAGAACTAATTTCAGAGTACCAATCAGAAAATTAGTTCAAATAAATATTTATATAAAATCATATCTATTTTAATATTAACACAAATTAAGTAGATATGCAAGAGGAGGAAAAATGAAACAAGTAGATTTAGGAGAGACAAAAGGAATAAAAAGAAAAATAGATGATTTAGGAAGAGTAGTGTTACCAAAAGAATTTAGAGAAGTTTTAAACCTTAATAAAAAAGAAAAAGTAGAAATATATTTATTACAAGAAGGAATTTATATAAAGAAGGTGTAAAAATGGAAACATTAGAACAATTAGAACACAAATATTTTCTATTAGAAATGCAAGACCACTGGGACAGTGAAGATTATAAATATGCAGATGAGTTGAAAGAAAAGATTAAAAAATTGAAAGGAAAAGAAAATGGAAGAAAACAAATATAAAGAAGTAATTGCTAGATATACAGATACACAACTAAATCGAGAACAAGCAATATTAAATGAAGAAGAAACAATATTATACAACAAGAAAAGGGCAATGAAAGAAGAATTAAGGAAGAGATTGAGAGGTGACATATAATGGGAATACCAGTATTAATTATGGGAGAAAGTGGAAGTGGAAAAACATGTTCATTAAGAAATTTTGAAACAGAAGAAATAGGAATATTTAATGTAGCAGGAAAACCATTACCATTTAGGAAACAACTGAAAAAAGTTGATAATGCTACATATTTAACAATTATGAAAGGATTAAAAGAACCCAAATTAAAAACATATGTAATAGATGATAGTCAATATTTAATGGCTTTCGAATCATTTGAAAGAGCAAAAGAAGTAGGATATACCAAAAATGTAGATTTAGCATTACACTTTAAGGAACTTGTGCATTTTGTAATAAAAGGTATGCCAGATGATATAATAGTATATTTTTTACATCATATACAAGAAACAGAAACAGGAAAAATAAAAGCCAAAACATTAGGAAGAATGTTAGATAATCAACTAACTGTAGAAGGATTATTTTCAATAGTAATGATATGTAAAGCAGATGGACAAGAGCATTATTTTGAAACGCAAAGCGATGGATATACAACATGTAAAAGTCCAATGGAAATGTTTGAATTTAAAATAGATAACGATTTAAAGCTAGTAGATACAACAATAAGAGAATATTATGAATTAAATAAAAAAGAAAGTGAGGAAAAATAAAATGAAGAAACCACAAGGATATGATGAAACACAAGCATATGGAGAATATGAAACATTACCAGTAGGAGGGTATAAATGCGTAATAAAAAAAGTAGTAGAAGAAGAAACAACAAATGGAAAGAAATATTTAAAAGTAGGATTTGATATAGCAGAGGGAGAATACAAAGATTTTTATCAAAAGAAATTTGAAAATGATAATAGAGACAATCCAAAATGGAGTGGAATATGGACAGTATTTGAAGAAGGGTATGAACCAAATACAACCAATCCAAAATTTAAAGGATTTATAACATCTGTAGAAACATCAAATGAAGGATTTAAGTTTAATTTTAAAGAAGAGGAATTAGTAAATAAGAAAGTAGGGTTAGTATTTAGAGAAGAAGAATTTATAGGAACAGATGGACAAGTACATACAGGAATAAAACCATATTATGCAGTATCTTATGAAAAAGCAGAAGAAGCAAAAATACCAAATAAAAAGGAACTAAGTGATAATCAAATAGACAAAGCATTTGATTCAAAAATTGAAGATGAAGACCTACCTTTTTAGGAGGTAAGTTATGGACAAAATAAAAGAAGTAAAAGAAAGAGCAGACATTGTAAAAGTAGCAGAATATTTTGGAATAAAAACTAAACAATGTTGTCCATTCCACAAAGAAAGAACACCATCATTTTCTATATCACAATCAAAGCAAATATTCAAATGTTTTGGTTGTGATATAGCAGGAGACTGTATAACACTAGTATCAAAATTATTAAATATAAATGCTTATGAAAGTGCAAAACAAATAAATGATATATGTTTATTAGGAATAGATTTTAAAGGCTCTATGTCGAAATATGAAGTAAATAGATATAAACAAATACAAGAGGCAAAAGAAAAATTTAAAAATTGGCATAATCAAACATTACAAAAGCTATGTGATTATTTACACAGTTTAAAAGGAATAGAAAAATATCAAAATCAAGAAATAATAGAATATTATATAGACTTATTAATATATGGAACAGAAGAAGATATATTATGGTTTAAGAAAACAGAAGAAAGGTGGTGTAAAGAAATTGAACGAAGAATTAGACCAGCAGTTACTTGAAGAAAATCCACCTTACGAATTGGAAGAATTAAATCAAGAAAGTATATTAGAAGACAAAATATTTGACTATTTGGTAGCACTACCAAATTCGCCAAATAAAACAAGAATAATAGAAAAATTAAGAACAAAAGCAAAAGAATTAAAAGTAACAAGAGCATTTAACAGCATATTTAAACAAAAAAACGAAGAATATATACAAGAATTAAAAAGCAAAGGTGGAAATATAATACAATTTACAGATTGTCCAATACAAGAACTAAAATGTGGACAATGGAGTGCAGATGATAGTGGAGTATATAGAATAGATTATACAACAATGATAAAACCAATAAAGATAAAAGCATGTAGTCATCCAATATTGCCTGTAGAAAGATTAATAAATATTGATAACAATATAGAAAAAGTAAAACTGAGTTTTTATAAAGACAAAAAATGGCAATATGTAATAGTAGAAAAAAACACAATAGCAAGTAAAAGTAAAATATTACAACTTGCAAACTCAGGAATAGAAGTAAACGAAAACAATGCAAAAGACTTAATTACATATTTATCAGATGTTATGGAATTAAATAACATAGAGCCAAAACTAAGTGTAGGACATTTAGGTTGGATAGACAATGAATTTGTACCATATTCAAAAAAATACTCTTTAGATGTAGATAAAGAATTTAAGCAAAAAATAGAAAGTATAAAAGAAAATGGAGATTATAGCAAATGGAAGGAATACATAAAAACATTAAGAGAAAAAAGTATAACATTAAGATTTATGATAGCAAGTTCTTTTGCAAGTGTATTAGTAAAAATATTTAAACTAAACACATTTATAGTACATCTATGGGGAAAAAGTGGAAATGGAAAAACAGTAGCAGAAATGATATGTTCAAGTATATGGGGAAAACCAGATAATAACTTTATAAGCAATTTATCAAATACATCAATAGCAAATGAAAGATTATGTAATTTTTATAGAAATATGCCAATCTTACTAGATGAACTACAAATAGCAAAAGCAAAATACAAAAATTTTGATGAATTAATATATATGTTAACAGAGGGAAAAGGAAAAGAAAGAGGAACAGTAGATAATGGAATAAGAGAACAAACAATGTGGCAAACAATAGTAATTCTAAACGGGGAAGAACCAATAACAAGTGATACATCAAAAGAAGGAGTAAAAAATAGAGTAATAGAAATAAATGAAGATGAAACAATTGTAGAAGATGGAAATGGAACAGTAAAATTTATACAAGAAAATTATGGATTTGCAGGAAAAGAATTTTTAAAACTAATAGAAGATAAAGAAGAACTACAAAAAATGCAACAACACTTTGTAAATGAATTAAGTAAAATAATGGAATATAAAAAGCAAATAAATGCATTTTCAATAATAATGACAGCAGATTATATAGTTTCAAATAAAATATTTAAAGACAATCCAATTACAATAGAAGAAGTGAAGCCATATATCAGAACAGATTCAGATGAAACAGAAAGATATATAAATTTAATAATAGATATTGCAAATGCGAATATTAATAATTTTTATGATAGTAAAAAAAGTAATAGTTTAGAAAACAATAATTGTTTACCATCAGGACAAATTTGGGGAAGTATAGAGAAAACAACAGATGGATTAGGAACAATAATTTATTATGATTTTATACCAACAAAACTTTATCAAATACTAGAAGATAATAACATAAATTGGGATGGAATAAAAAAGAAAATGGCAGATAAAGGTTATGTAATAGTCAAAAATGGGAAATATCAAGTACCAGTGAGAATGCCAAGTCGGTGTTCAAAGAATGATTAGAATTAAAAATATATATTTAAATGTAACACCAGGTAACACCGAGTAACACCAAAGTAACACCCAAAGGTGTTACAGCCAAAACATAGAAAGATAACGATTACAATAAATAATATATATATGTAACACCTAAAATAAAAATTAAATACATATGGAAAATATAATTTAAGAAAATTAATTTTATTAATATATATATAAGTATTAAAAAC
>CAOSZT010000090.1 GCA_948528155.1 uncultured Clostridia bacterium
TATATTTTATGATATATTTTGCATTAAAATAAAATTAGCTACGGAAATCAACAAAAAAACATTTAATTCACATAAAAAGTTGATTTTGTCTAAAAAATGTAATATAATTGTAATGTATGTATAAAAAAATTATTAATTATACAAAATAAGTATCCGTAAGTATAAAAAAACACAAAAAAAGACACTTAAAAAATGGGCTAAAAACCCTATTGACTTCAATAAATTAATGAAATAAAATATAATTAATGTTATTTATAAAGATAGGAGAAAAAATAATGATTAAGAAAAAAATAACTTTAACAATAATAAGTATAATATTTGCTATAATATTAATAACAATTCCAAATAAAGTAAAAGCAAAAAAGGACTTTTCAACAACACCATTATATTTTGGAGTAAATGAATTTAGAAATGGAACAACACCAGAAGATTTAGGATATGCAATACACAATCCATATGCAAATGGTACATCAGCTGATCCTTTGGTTGGAGCAAAAATATGGCAAATAAAAAAATATAATAGCTCTAATAGTGAAGATGGAGATCCAGGAATTACAGGAAACTATTACTGTGTAAGAGCAGGAGTTGGATTTAGTGATACAAATAAAAGAGCAACATATACAATTTCATATGACTTAAAAACTGAAAAAGCTGAATTAGAAAAATCAAGTAACATATATTTACAAAAAATAGCTACAAATGGAAAATATAATAATTTATTAGCATTAACAGATATTTTATATTTACATGGAATATCAACTGAAAATGATAAAAAGGCTTTATTAGATGCAGCAGAAATATATACAACAGATTATTATCCAATAGAAGATGCATATTATACAGTTACTCTAACTGACAGTGATATAGAAGTTGTACAACAAGCAGCAATTTGGTACTATACAAATTTTGATGATGTACCAGCATTTGAAAATATATATAATAATTTTGGAAAAGAAGGTTGGTTATTTTATAGAACATTACAAATGTCTCAAGCTGGTGAAAAATACAAAAGTCTTAGTGATTATGATATGAGATTTAGTGATGATGGAGAGCAAATCGGTAATGGATTACAAAGACAAGAGCAAGCAGAAATATTATTTGATTATTTAATAAGGACAGCAAATGCAAATTCTTCTGCATATGCAAATGGAACAGCAATTCCAAAAACTAAAGTAACATTATATACAAATGAAACAGTACAAAATACACAACCAATAATTTCAATAGAAAAAATTCAGGAAACACCAGGAAATTACAGACTAACACTAAGAAAAAAAGATGCAAATTGGAATACATTAGCAAGTACAACAAAATTTACAGTAAATGGAGAAGAAAAAGTAATAACAACAGGAGAATTAGAAGTAGTAAATAAAGAAATAAACTCAACAAATTATCAAGCAACAGATATATATACAATAAGAGAAACACAAGCACCAAATGGATATATTGGATTTACTGGAACAATAACAGTAACAGTAACAAAGAAAAAAGAAAACAATACATATAAAATCAATGAAATGACATACAAAGTAACAGATGAAAGCGGAAAAGATATAACTAATGCAAACAATAGTATAAGAGTATATATGCAAAATGAACATATATATGTAGAAGTAAAAAACCACCAAAATGACGGAAAATATAATTTAACATTAGTAAAAGAAGATGAAAATGGTGTGCAATTAAACAGTACAGCAGTATTTGAAGTAAATGGAATTAGAAAAGAAGTAACAGGAAGATTAGAAGTAGCAACAAATGTACAGATAACAGCTTCAAATGTAGGAACTACAGACAGATATGTAATAAAAGAATTAACTCCACCAGATGAATACTGTGAATTTGATGGAATAATAACAATAGAAGTAACAAAGAAAAATGAAAATGGAACATATAAAGTAGATAGAGTTAATTATACAGTAACAGACAAAGATGGAAATGATATAACAACAGCTGTTGGAGAAGATGTTAAAGTACACTTGAATGATGATGGAAATATCTATGTAGAAGTTAAAAACTATCCAGAAAGCAAAGAAAAATACAATCTAACATTAATAAAAGAAGATGAAAATGGAGAACAACTAGACAGTAAAGCAATATTTGAAGTAAATGGAGAACAAAAAGAAGTAGTAGGAAGATTAGAAATAGCAAAAGATGTAGAAATAACAGCAGAAAATGTATCAAGAGCAGATGTATATACAATAAAAGAATTAGTGCCACCAGATGAATATTGTAAATTTGATGGAACAATAACAATAACAGTAACAAAAAAATATGAAAATAGAACATATAAAGTGGATGAAGTAACATATAAAGTAACAGACAAAGATGGAAATGACATAACAACAACAGAGGAAGCCAAAGTATACTTTGACAGAGATACAGGAAATATCTATGTAGAAGTCAAAAACTATCAAAATAATGGAAAATATAATTTAACATTAGTAAAAGAAGATGAAAATGGAGAGCAATTAGACAGTAAAGCAATATTTGAAGTAAATGGAGAACAAAAAGAAGTAATAGGAAGACTAGAAATAGCAAAAGATGTAGAAATAACAGCAGAAAATGTAACAACAGCAGACATATATACAATAAAAGAATTAGTAGCACCAGACGAATACTGTGAATTTAATGGAACAATAACAATAACAGTAACAAAGAAAAATGAAAATGGAACATATAAAGTAGACAAAGTAACATATAAAGTAACAGATGAAAATGGAAAAGATATAACAGAGGAAAATAAAGAGACAGTAAATGTATATTTAAATGAAAATGGAAACATCTATGTAGAAGTTAAAAACTACCAATTTGATTTAAAACTAATAAAAAGAATAGTAGAAGTAAATGGAGTAAAAGTTCCAGAAAGAATAAATAATGTAGACATAACAGAATTAGCAAAAGGAACAGAAACAACAGCAAAATATGACTTAAACAAAGAACCAATTTCAGTAAAAAAAGGTGATATAGTTAAATACACATTAAGAATATATAATGAAGGTAGTATAGATGGATATGCTTCAGAAATTACAGAAGATATACCAGATGGATTAGAATTTATATGGTCAGAAAAAACAGAAAGTGAATTAGATGCAGACACAACATTAACAGAGCAAGAAAAACAAGCAATAAAATACAACCAATTAATCTGGAATTTTGGAGAAATAAACAAAGACACAAACAAAGTTGAAACAGTAACAACAAACTATTTAGCAAAAGGAAAAGGAGCAGAATTAACAAATGATGGAGCAAATCTAATAAAAGCATTTGACCCTAAAAAAGAATACAAAAACACTATAAATGACAAAAACCCAGACTATAAAGAAATATCAGTATATATGAAAGTGGTGTCAGAAAATGAAACAGGAACAATAATAAGAAATGAAGCAGCAATAACAGAAGACACAGACAGTAAAGGAAACACAGTTGACGACAGAGATTCAGATACAGAAAAATGGGTAAAATATGAAGATGACGAAGACTATGATAGAATAATATTACAATCATTTGACTTAAGTTTAAGAAAATTCATAATTGCAGTAAGCAAAGATGACAAAATAGAAGACACAGAATATTTAAAAAATGAAGATGGAACATATAAAAGAGCACCACAAGTAGACACATCAAAATTAAACACAACTGGAGAAGACGGCAAGTTAATAACAACAGCTACATATAATCATACTAAAGAACCAATAGAAGTAACACATAATGACTATGTTGTATATATGATAAGAGTATATAATGAAGGCGACATAGATGGATATGCAAGTGAAATAACAGACCATTTACCACCATATCTACAATATGTTGATAATGAGTTTAATAAACAATATGGTTGGAATGTATCTGACAATGGAAGAACAGTAAAAACAAAATATTTAGAAAATCATATAATATCAAAAACAACAAAAAATGCACAAGGAGAAATAATATTATCATATAAAGAAATACCAATAATGTGTAAAGTAACAAGTAATGCACAAGGAAAAATCACAAATATTGCAGATATAACAGAATACAAAGATGAAAACAAAAAAGAAATACTTGACAGAGACTCAGAAGAAGATAATGTAAAACTACCAGAAGACAAAGATTTACCAAATTATAAAGATGATGAAAAAGGAGACTATATACCAGGACAACAAGATGATGACGACTTTGAAAAACTAGTAGTAAAAACATTTGACTTAGCATTAAGAAAATTTATAACAGGAGTAAACAATCAAAATGTAACAAATAGAATACCACAAGTAAAATATGATACAGAAAACAATAAAATAACATATGAACACACAAAAACACCAGTAGATGTAGTAACAGGAGACACAGTTATATATACAATAAGAGTATATAATGAAGGAGACATAAATGGATATGCAAGTGAAGTTTCAGATGATATACCAGATGGACTACAATATTTACCAGACAATTCTATAAATAAAGAATATAGATGGATAATGTATGATAAAAACGGAAAAGAAACAACAGATATATCAAAAGCAGTAAAAATAACAACAGATTATTTATCAAAAGAACAAGGCGAAGCTAGAATGAAAAATAATGAAAATGGAGAAGAAACAGAAGAAAAGGAAAATCCAGCGTTATTAAAAGCATTTGATAAAAACAAAGGAATAACAGAATCAAATCCTGATTATGCAGATGTAAAAGTAGCCTTCAAAGTAATAGAGCCAAACAGTTCAGATAAAATAATAATAAACTCAGCACAAATCTCAGAAGACACAGACGAAGAAGGAAACCCAGTAGACGATATAGATTCAACACCAGATGTATGGAATGAAGGAGAAGATGATCAAGATAAAGAGTACATAAAATTAAATTACTTTGACCTAGCATTAAGAAAATGGGTAACACATGCAATAGTAATAGAAAATGGAAAAGAAACAGTAACACAAACAGGACACAAACCAGAAGATGACCCAGAACAAGTAGTAAAAGTAGAATTAGACAGAAAAAAATTAAACTCATTAATAGTAAAATTCAAATATTCAATAAGAATAACAAATGAAGGTGATATTGCTGGATATGCAAAAGAGATAACAGACTATGTACCACAAGGACTAAAATTTGTAGCAGCCGACAATCCTGACTGGGTAGATAAAGGAAACAATGTTATAACAACAAGAAAACTAGAAAACAAACTATTGCAACCAGGTGAAAGTGCAGATGTTGAAGTTATACTTACTTGGATAAACAACTCAGAAAATATGGGATTAAAAGTCAATACTGCAGAGATTTCAGAAGATTATAATGACAGAAATGTACCAGATAGAGATTCAACACCAAATAATAAAAAACCAGGAGAAGATGATATTGATGATGCACCAGTACTTTTATCTATAACCACAGGTCAAAAAGTGATTTATTTTACATTAGGATTTTCAGTATTAATGACACTTTCTAGTGGAATTATATTAATTAGAAAATTTGTTCTATAATTTAATATACAAAAATGAGATAGAGTACTATCTCATTTTTATTACTATTTTTTATAGTTCAGGTGTTACTACTAGTTACAATTTAGGTGCTAATTCATATCCACAAAAGAGCTATAATATATTATCTTTTCTCTATTCCCAACTGCTAACAGTTTGTAAATAAAACTCTGCGGTACAGTTGCCCCTCAAATTTTATTTTCAAACTGTAACTACTACTAAGCAATAAGGCAATTCTTTTTTGAAAAACAGTTTACTTTTAAAAAATCATATGTTATAATTTTTTTAGTGTAATAAAAGAGAGAAAATAGGAAAAAATAAGTATTCAAGAGAAAAGTTAAATAGAGGTGTGATATATGAATCAAATACTTTCAACAAGTATGCCAAAAGATGACGGAAGAAATAGAAATAAAAAGGATTGGAATAAAAAAGCAAAAGAGCCTAAAATAAAAAGTGACAAACCAAGAAATACAAAACCAGTAGCAATAGGAAGTATAATAAAATTTTTTGCAATAGTAATATTATTATTTGGTATATCAATTATAGGTATAGGAGGATATTCTATATATAACAGTCAAAATGATAAAAAGGAAGAAAATTTACAACCAACAATCTCAATAGAAAATAAAGATGAAAGGACAATATTATTAAAAGTAACACATACAAAAAATATTGCAAAAGTTGAATATGGTTGGAATCAAGAAGAAAAATTGGTAGTTAATGGAAACAACGGAAAATATTTAGAAAAAGAAATAAAAATACCATCAGGAACTAATACCTTGCGAGTTTTAATAGTAGATGAAAATGGTACAGTAGTACCATATGAAAAACAATATCAAGTAGAAAGCAACATAAACTTTGAAGTATCAGGAAATAAAATAAAAATAACATATAATGGAGACAAACAAATATCATATATGACATATAGATGGAATGAAGAAGAAGAAACAAGAATTGATATTAATGGTACAACAATAGAACAAGAAATTGAAGCAATAAAAGGAATGAATTCTTTAACAGTAGAAGTAGTAGATGAAGACAATAATATAGATACAAAAGTACAAAAAATAAATGGAGTATCAAAACCAAAACTAGAGATAACAGTTGATGAACAAAAAGAACATTTTATAATAATAACATCAGATGATGAAAAACTTGCAAGAATTGAATTTAGATTAGATGAAGACGATAACAAACTATATGAATTAAATATAGAAGAAATGGATTTAAAAGAACTAGAATATATATTACCAATGGCATTTGAAGAAGGCGAAAACTTAATAGAAGTAACAGTATTTAATTCTAATGGAGTTAGTGAGCAAACAGAAGCAATGTTTATAAAACATTAGAATTAGAAGGTAAACAATGGAAAATATAATATACAATTTATTAATATATTTTATAGTATATTCTATTGGAGGATGGGTATTAGAAGGGATATTTAGGAGTTTTTGTGAAAAAAAGATAATAAACACAGGATTTTTAAATGGTCCTTTTTGCCCTATCTATGGAATAGCAACTATAATAATGATACTATTTTTAGAAAAATTTCAAAATAATATAATAATATTATTTATAATATCATTTTTTCTATTATCAATGTGGGAATATATAGTTGGATTACTATTAGAAAAAATTTTTAAAACAAGATATTGGGATTATTCAGACCACAAAATAAACATAAAAGGAAGAGTATGTTTAACAAACTCAATATATTGGGGAATATTAGGAATACTTTTTATAAAATACATACATCCATTTGTAGAAAAAAATATAACATCTATTAATCCAATTGTATTAAAAAATGCAACATTAATAATATCTTGCTTATTCATAATAGACACAATAATAAGTGTTATTTCAACTATAAATATAAAATTAACACTACATAAAATAGAAGAACTAAATAATCAAATTAAAGAAAAAATAGAAGAACTTAAAAACTTAAGTAACCAAAACATGAAAACAGAAATTATAGAGGCAATGCAAAATAAAATAATAGCTTTAAAGAAAAGAAAAAATAGGATATTTAGAAAACTATATAAAAGAGTATACAGACTAAAAAAAGCATTCCCACACTTACAAAATAATGAAATAACAGAAATACTAAGCAAAAAATTAGAATTTATAAAAAAGGACAAAACTAAGGAGGAAAAATGATACAAGAGATATATATAATAGATGATGATGAATCTTCAATATTAGTATTTAGAGAATTATTCAAAGATGACAAAGAATATAAATTTATAAGTGTAACATCAGACAAAATAGACATAGCACTAAAAAATATACCATCAATAATAATAATAAATGAAGATGCAGTTGATGTAAATGTACTAGATTTATGTAAAAAAATCAGAAAAGATGAAGACAATAGTATAACTCCAATAATAGTAGTATCTTCTAATGATGATAAACAACATAGAATAAAAATATTACAAGAATCAGTTGAATATTATATAAAAAAACCAGTAAATGCAGATTATCTTTACTTTACAATAAAAAATCTAAATAGATTATTAAACATAAATAGAAGAATAAGTCCACTAACAGGACTACCAGGAAATGTACAAATTCATGCAGAACTAAAAAAAAGAATATCAAATAAAGAAGTTTTTTCTGTATTATATCTAGACATAGACAATTTTAAAGCCTACAATGATGTATATGGATTTTTAAAAGGAGACGAAATAATAAAATTTACAGCTGACACAATAATAAGATGTGTACATGAACACATACCAAATGGATCATTTGTAGGACATATTGGTGGCGATGACTTTATAGCCATACTTCCAATAATCCACTCAGAAAAAATATGTGAAAGTATAATTGCAAATTTTGATTCAGAAGTAATAAAATTTTTTACAGAAAAAGATGTAGAAAATGGATATATAGAAGTTGCAAATAGAAAAGGAGTAATTGAACAATTCCCACTTACATCAATTTCTATTGCTGTAGTTGAAGCAGACAAAGGAAGATTTGCAAATATGCTAGAAATAGGAGAGATTGGAGCTCAAGTTAAACATTTAGCCAAATCTATAATGGGTAGTAGCTATTCTATTGACAGAAGAAAAAATATATAAATAATAAAAATATATGATTTAACTT
>CAOSZT010000091.1 GCA_948528155.1 uncultured Clostridia bacterium
AATTTTGGTAGTTTTTATATTCCCTTTTTTGGTTACTTTTATATTATCATTTTTATTTTTCCTCAAACTTAAGAAATAAATAATCATACAACTCCCGTATTGCTACTTTCTCAGCTTTGCAAATCCGTTCAGGAAGTAATGAAAGTTGCTGTCTACTTACAAAGGTTTCATTCATAGTTTTGCCTCCTAACAATTGTTATTCAAATAGCTATCAATGTTTTTACTTTAATATAATACAACATTTCACATAAAATTGCAAATGTTTTAACAATTTAATAGTGTAAAATGGTTTCGGAATACAAAAAAAGGAATCTTTTCTGATATAATATTTTTACCACAAAACTTTATTAAAAAAATTTCCTTTATATATAATATTTTACAATAATACAAAAATTATGAAAATTGATGAAAATAATAAACCCATATTTTTCCTTCTCTTATAATATTATTATGCGCTTATTTTAACATAATTTTTAAAAATATTAAAATAAAAAAAGTAATTGTATATTTTTGATATGTTCTTGTATTTTACATAAAATTGTAGTATACTATAAATATAGACAACAGCATTAGCAAACAAAAGGAGGATAAACTATGTCTATTTTATTTGAACTTAAAGGAAAAAAGGCAATTTTCAATATGGAAGAATTTTGTCGGCTCAAGGACGAATTAACTTATGTCGGTCGGTTTGCCAATAAGAAAACGTCTAAGGTAATTCAGGGAACTATTATTCAGTACAACGGCATATTCTACACGACTGAAATACCTCTCCTTTCAGGAGTTGATAGCAGTCCCGCAGATGAGGACGGTATGGTAATAACATCTGTAGAGCTGTTTGAGTCTGAATACGTTCCTGAAGAATGCAAACCATTGAACGATTGCCCAATACTCATCAACATCTGGAATACCAGAATTGATGATGAAGGACCAATTTGCAGTTATGCTTTCTACAGCGACCAGTTGGAAAAAGCTAAGGAAATTGTAAATGATAACAAAGACGTTAGCATTTTCATAAACGGCGTACGGATTGCCACAAAAAATTTCCTTGAGAGTTAAAAGTTATCCTTACAGGTTACTATGATCTGTACAACAATTCCCTCTAAGTATGATAAGATTTAATCAGACTTAGAGGGAATTTTCATGTTATTATAAAATTTTTATATTATTAAATACATATAATGAAACTTATTTTTTTTGCAAAAGAAAAAATCAACCATTTTACTGATTAATTTTCATATCTATCTGTTCTATTAGTTCGAACAGATACGTCATTGGAGCTTACAACGGGGATCGAACCCGTGACCTCTGCCTTACCAAGGCAGTACTCTACCAACTGAGCTATGCAAGCTTATATAAATTAAGGCACTAAAAAATATTTATACTTAAATAGTATCAAACCAAACGATTTATATCTAGTTTGATACTATTTAATATTATAATTAAAATATGTTTTTTATTGCTTTTTTTCTTATTCTTTGTATAGCATTATCAACTGATTTAATTGGAGTATCTAACTTTTTTGCAATAACTTCATAACTTTCACCCTGCATATATCTATCTAAAACACTTTCTTCAAATTTACTTAAAGATTTGTGCATAGTATTTTGAATTTCATTAAAATACTCTCTTTTCATAATTGTTTCTAAAGGATCTTCAATAGTATCACTTTTAAATGTTTCTATTAATTCTGTACTATCTTCATCATTTTCATATGCAGACATATTTAAAGATAAATATGAATTAAGTGGTATATGTTTTTGCCTATTAGAACTTTTTATTGCTGTTATTAATTGTCTTTCTACACATATATTAGCAAATGTTTTAAAAGTATTCTGTTTGTAAGTATCAAAATCTCTAATTGCCTTATATAATCCAATCATTCCTTCTTGTATAATATCATCTTTTTCTGCCCCAATTATAAAATATTTTCCTACTTTTGAATTAACTAAATCTTTATATTTATCTAGTAAAAAAGATAATGCCTGCTCGTCCCCTTCTTTTATTTGAGATATTATTTGCTCATCTGTTAAATTGCAATATTTTTCTGTTGTATAATATATTTCTTGTTTTTGCATATATCTGAAATACCTCCAAATGTACTTTTTGTCATTATATATTTGAAATCTTAGAAAAGTCAAGTGTTTTTTATAATTATTGTTATTTTATTTCATTTTTTTTAATATATTTTATAATTCACCCTTCATTTCATTTTTTAGAAATGTCCAAAAATTTTCATATTCCATTCCTTTTACCCAAGAAGCTATTCCACCTAAATTATTATTATTTACTAAAGAAATCTTTTCTTTTAGAGATCTTTGATCTTCTATCCACATTTTCTTAATATTTCCTTCTTCTTGATATTCCACATAATATTGTTTTAAATTATCATTCCAATTTTTTAACACATTACTTGGAAGCACTTTTTCTATACTTTTTATTGCAACTGCACTTTGTTTAATAATCTCTCCAGAACTATTTTCTGTCCACAATCTTGAATATAAAGGAATTGCTAAAATAATTTTCTCACTTTCAATTTCTTCTGTAGTTAAGAATTTTTTTAAACTTAATTCTACCCAATCATATCCAGCTGTTGTTCCTGCCTTATTACTTGAAGCTCCATATTGATCATATGCCATAAATACTATATAATCAGCTACATCTCCTATTACATGTCTGTCAAAACACAATGACCAGGTTTCAGATCCATCTGGTGCTGTTACATCAACAGATACTACTAGTCCCATATCTTTAATTCTTGGTGTTAATTCTATTATAAATCTTGAATACATTTCTTTATCTTCTTTTTTCATATTTTCAAAATCTAAATTAATTCCATCTAATTTGTATCTCACACAAGCTATTACAATTTGATTTATTAATTCTTGTCTTTTTTCATAATCATTCATAATTTCTGAAGTAACTTTAAGCATGCCATCTCCTGCATTTTGTACCATTGGCCAAATTTTATAACCATTATTATGTGCCCAATTTATATATTCTTTTCCACTTTCTCCTATATTTTCTTTTAATTGTCCCTTAGAATCTATATAGAAAAATGCTGGTGAAACTACATTTACTCCATCCAACTTTTCTCCTGTTCTATCAGGTGCTGTCGCTGTTGTTGAATAATAATCCCATACTAAATTAACTTTTTCTTTAATTTGTTTCTCTTCTTTCATTTCTTCTCTTATTGTAACTGTATTTGCAATTTTATCTGATTTTACATATCCTAGTTGTCCACTTTCTGTCCTAATTCTAGCATACCCATTTTCTTCTGATATTACTATTACATAACTTCCCTGTCTTATTCTATCAATTGTTTTTGCTATTATCCTTTTAGAAGATTTTACTGGCACATCTTTTGTTATTATTGCTTTTTTTTGTTCTTTTGATATAGAATCTATTGTTACTATTTTTGACTCTTCTATATATTTATTTTCTATTCCATATACATCTTTTAATTCTTCTATTGGTATATATATTGTACCATCTTTTTCAATTACTTTTGCATATGTTTCTTTACTTGCTCCATTTATACTCATTTTATTTTCTTGTAAACTCATTGTAGCCATTTTTGTTCCATATGTTGTAATTATTTGATCATTTTTTGTGTCTTCATATATATATTTATCAAAAAAATTGCCTAAATCCTGCTTTGATATATATATTTCATCATCTTCTATTAGAATTTCCTTTTTTAAATTTGATGTTACATTTCTATTGTTTATTATTAAATTTATGTTTTTATTTTTTCCTAGTATTATATAGTCATTTGCTATATATGCTATTGTCCCTATTATTATTGTCATTATTATAAATATAAATACTTTCTTTATATTTTTGTTTTTTCCTGTAGTTTTCCATTTTACCTTTTTAAGTTTTTTAGATTTTCCCATTTTTTTCAACCTCTCTTTTTATATAATATTGTTATTTCTTTTCATATTTTTTAAAATTTCTTTTTTATCTTGTGAAATTCTATATGATTCTATTGCTTTTTGAATCGCCTTATTATATGTCCAGTTGTCTATTTGAGAAGCTTCTAAATATTTAACAGTTTGTTCATAAAACTTAATTAAACAAATAGAAATTGCCCAACTAACTGCCATTTTCACATAATAATCTTTGCATTTTACTTCTTCAAATATTTCAAAAATGATATTCAAATACTTTTCTTCAATATAATAATCTAAAATCATTACAATTGCAAATCTAATTTCAAATTCTTTTTCCGATTTTAAAAACTTTTGAATAAGTTTCCACATCTCATCTTTATATTTTTTTGTTATTTTAAGACCTGCACAAAAAACATCACAAATAGCCCAATTATCTATTTTAGGAACATAATTTTCTATATATTTTAATATTGTATTTATATCTTCATTTTTAGCTTCCCCAATTAACATTCCTTGTAACATTATTTCTTCATAATATTCATTATCTATTTGTTTTATTGTTTGTTTCCAATCTTTTTCTTTAAATAATTTTTTAGCATAATTTCTTAATATTGGAATTCTTGCACCTATTATATTTTCTGTTCCTGGGCATAAGGAACTGTGAAATTTCTGGTATTTTTCGTCTGATATTTCAAATAATTTTTCTTTTATTTCTTTTCCCATTACTTTCTCCAATTATATTTTTTATATAATTCTATAAAAATTCAACTAATTTTTGCTCCTATCCTAACTCCTTCATAGCTTGCAAATACTCTTCTTCGTTTGGAGCTTTACCATGCCACTCTGCTTTATCTTCCATAAAAGATACCCCTTTTCCTTTTACAGTTTTTGCAATTATACATGTTGGTTTTTCTTTTACATTTTTAGCCACCTCAAAAGCTTTTATTATTTCATCTATATCATGACCATCTATATTTATTATTTGAAATCCAAAACTTCTAAATTTTTCATCTATTGGATACGAAATCATTACTTCTTCAATAGTTCCATCTATTTGTAAATTATTGTTATCTATTATAACACATAAATTGTCTAATTTGTATTTGTTAGCAGCCATAGCTGCTTCCCAAATTTGTCCTTCTTCTATCTCTCCATCCCCTAATATACAATAAACTCTGTAGTCTTTATTATCTAATTTTCCAGCTATTGCCATTCCATTTGCCACTGATAAACCTTGTCCTAATGAGCCTGTTGTCATATCTACTCCTGGAATTTTTCTCATATCTGGGTGTCCTTGTAGTCTACTTTCTATATTTCTAAGTGTTTGTAGCTCTTCTTCTTCAATATAGCCTTTTTCTGCTAATGCTGAATATAATGCTGGTGCACAATGTCCTTTTGATAATACTAACCTATCTCTGTTTTCATCTTTTGGATTGTGTTGGTCTATGTTCATTTCATTAAAGTATAACACTGTTATTATATCAGCTATTGATAACGATCCTCCTGGATGTCCTGACTTTCCACTATATACTGATTTTATTATTCCTTTTCTTATATTTTTGGCTTTTTCTTTTAAGTCATTTATGTTTTTTATTTTTTCTTCACTCATCATTTTTTCTCCCTTTTTTATAATAGTTTTATTATATCTTTTATATACATTTTATTCAATATTTGTTATAAAAATTTTAAACAATTGTAATATTTATGTAATTATTAATTAACATTTTCACATAATAAAATCGCTGAGGGAATTTTAACCCCCAGCAATTTTATTATGGCATTCTTTCAACAAATATACCTTTCGATCTTTTTTTTAACAACCTAGTCATTATGTCAATAACTTCTTTTTCTGACAGTTGTTCCTTCTTTGGTACTCCCATTTCCTCATATGCTTCTTCAAAACTTTTTTGTGTTGTCAACTTATAGTCCAAAACCTCCATTACCATAATCATTTTTTCTAATTCCTCATGTATTCCCATTCTATGCCCTCCTTATTTTTCTATAAAACTAGAAACATTAATTCAACTCAATATATATATATTATATCAAATTCGTACCAAAAAATCAATTTATGTAAATCATATTGTATAAAAACTCTACTCCATTTTTTACCAATCGAATAAAGTTATATCTTAATTATATGAATAAATTTACATATCAACATTTTGACAATCAATCCATATATAATTTATTAATTTCTGCTCCAAGGAATATAGTATAAAAACAAGCATATGTCCACATCATAACAAGAATTAATGTAGTTAAACTTCCATAAGTTATTGAAAATCCTTTAAAAATATCTAAATACTTAGAAAAAACAAAAGAAATCACATTAAGACTAATAGCACCAAATATCGCACCTAAAATTTGTTTTTTTATTTTAACTTTATGGTGAGGAACATATTTGTATAAAAATAAAAAGACTATAAAAGTAATAAATATAAATATAAATTTAGTAAAAATATTAGATAAAAATGTAAAATTCTCTAAACCACCAAAATAATTTTTTACAATTGATACTAGACTATTACTAAATACTAATAATACTAATCCTACTACTAATAATATAATAAATATTATTGTTTGTATAATAGACATCAATTTTAAAAATATTGGTGAATTACTTTTTTTATCTTTTACATCATATACTATATGCAATCCTTTTATTAAAGCTAAAAGACCTTTTCCTGCTGACCATAAAGTAAATATTATTGATATCGAAATTGTCCCTATTGACTTTGAATATACTTCTTTTATTATTCCTAAAATAAATTCACTCATACTTTCTGGAATAACTTTAGAAATAAAATTAAACAATGTATGCTGATCTATATTTGTATATTGTATTAGTGTTAATAATAAAATTATAAATGGTATAAATGATAATATAGTATAATATGAACATTGTGCTGAATATCCATCTATATTATCATTACTAATATTTTCACATAATTTTTCTATTTTTTTATAATATACTTTAAGATTCAAATTTTCATCAATCCCCTTTTAAGGTAATAAAGTCTAACAAATAAACTATTAATTTTCTTTTTTCTCTTCTTTTATATTTTCAATTTTTTCTTTTAGTTCATCTTTTTGTTTTTTTACACTTTCTTTAATCAAAACTTTTTGTTCTTCCATTTGTCTTTTTATTTTATCCTTTTTTTCTTTTATTTTTACTCTAATTATTTGTATTTTAGGATAAGCATTTATCAACCTTCTATGCAATACTGATTTTCCTGTTAATATTTCTCTTACCTTTTTTGTCATTTCTTCTGTATTATCTAAATCTTTTCCTATTTCTTTTGTTGTTTTTCCTAAATACCCTACAATTTTTGCTGATATAATATTATCTACTAAATATATTATTAATAATGTCCCAGATAATATATTTAGCCACATTTCTGAAAGTTTTTCTATATTTGTAATTAAAAATGGATTAGAAATATAAATAATAAACATTCCAAGTAATCCAAAAGGAATTATTGTATTTAAACATACTCTACCATTTATATTAAATTTCCTTTGACTATAATCCCACCATCTTGCATGATACATTTTTTCCATAAAATAACTAGTTAGATATTCTAATGTTCCACAAAGCAAAATTGCCATTATAAATAATGTAAATGGATCTTCTGTATATCTTTTTAATAATAAAGTTATCAAAATAGCTCCACTTCCATATATTGGGCAATATGGTCCTATTAGAAATCCTCTATTTATAAATCTTTTTAATTGTATTAATTTTCCTATTACTTCCATTAACCAGCCTAAAAAAGAATAAGATAGAAATAATAAAAAATATATTCTTATGTCTATTCCAAATATAATCATATTTTCTCCTTTTTTATTATTAAAATAATACTCAAATTAACAATATTTTAATTAAATTTTTACAATACCTTTTTTATTTTACTCCAATTATCTTAGTTAATGAAAATGCTCCAGCTCCTGATGAATAAGTAATAATTAATGATCTATCTGATGTAAATGCCATATATTTATGTACAGCATTATACATACATATAAAAACATGAGCATTTGTTGAATTAATCAATCCCTCAAAATATCCTTTTTCTTTTATAGTTCTTACATCCATAATATTATCAATTGCTGCTCCTGTAGCTGCCCACTCAGTTTGTAAAAGTAAATATTTATAATTTTCAATACTATCTTTTAATGTTGCTGTTTCTCCAGTACCTTCTATTCTTCCTTCCCATAAAATATTATCATCTATTATACTTCTATCACCATTAATATGTTTTTCAACTTCTTTTTCATATTCTAATATTGTATCATTTTCTAATTTTTTTGAATTGTCATATTTTTCTTTTGCTTGTTTTGATTGTTCAAATAATCCATTTTTTGTTAATTGTGATATTGTTATGCCTGCTAATATTAACAATACTATTATTGTTATAATTAATGATATCAATGTAATCCCCTTTGTATCTCTCATTTCTATTCTCCTCCTATGTTTTATAATTTTTCTACAATTTTTTCATTTTCTAAAGCTCATTTCTTTTGTTTATTATATTAATTAATATTCATTAT
>CAOSZT010000092.1 GCA_948528155.1 uncultured Clostridia bacterium
TTAAAATTATAACTTAAATCTCATTTTTCTAGGGACTTTTTTTACAGCCCCTTTTATATTGCAATTTTGAAAAGATTTATTTGTAAATATTATAGGCTACATCTAAAATTTATGGTCTGAAATAAAAAATATAAAAGAAAGTAATTTAACATTTCAAAAAAATGTATAAATTACCACTCATTAGCAAACAATAAAAACAAAAAATGTTTGCAAGGAGTGGAATTTTTTTGAAAGAAAGCAAAAAACTAAAAATAACAGGTACAATGCTAGAAAAAAGCCAACTAGAAAATCACCTAGAAAAAATAGCATCAAGCCATAATATAACGACAAAATCACAAAAAGAAACATACCCAATACCACAAATGTTAGAAAACTTCAGAACAATAGAAGAAGTATACAACCTACTAAATGAGCATCTAAAACTAGGAATAAACATACATCCAGCAGGAGAATGGTTACTAGATAACTTTTATATAATAGAAGAAACAGTAAAACAGATACAAAAAGAACTACCATTAAACAAATACACAAACTTTGTAGGAATAGCAAATGGAGAATACAAAGGATTTGCAAGAATACATGTACTAGCATCAGAAATAGTGGCATACACAGACAACAAAATAGAAAGAGAAAGTCTAGAAGACTACCTAAAAAGTTATCAAAGCAAAAAAACACTAAGTATGGACGAAATATGGAACATAGGAATATTTTTACAAATAGCAATAATAGAAAACATCACAGAAATATGTGCAAAAATATATAGTAGTCAAATGCAAAAATACAAAGCAGAAAACATAGCAGAAAGGCTAATCGAAAACAAAGACAAAACAGAAACAAAATTCAAAAACAGCAACAAAAAGATAGAAAAAGAAATATTCCAAGATATGAGATATCCATTTATAGAATATATGTCATACATTTTAAAACGATATGGAAAAAAAGCAAATGCCTACCTAAATATATTAGAAGAAGTAGTGGAAAAATTGGGAACAACAGTATCAGAAGTAATAAAAAAAGAACATTTTGACATAGCATTGCAAAAAGTACTAATAGGAAACAGTATAACAAGCATAAAAGAAATTCAAAGAATAAACTTTTTAGAAATATTTGAAAAAATAAATGGAGTAGAAGAAATTCTAAAAAAAGACCCAGCAGAAATTTATAGTAAAATGGACTACAAAACAAAAGAATATTATAGAGGAAAAATAAAAGAAATAAGCAAAAAAACGAAAATATCAGAAATATATATATCAAGAAAAATGCTAGAACTAGCAAATGAAAACTATGAAGCACAAAGAAAAAAACATCTAAATCAAGAAAATAATGGAAATCAAAAGTATTCAGAAATTGAGAAAAGTCAAGAAATAAAAGAAAACAAAAAATCACACATAGGATACTATTTAATAGATAAAGGAATAAACCAATTATACAACAAACTAGAATATACATCAAAAAGAGAAGATACAGAAGAAAACAAAACAAAAACATACATCTTAGCAATAACAATATTAAGTACAATAATATCAATATTTTTAAGTTATATACTAAATTTAGAAATCAAAAACATACCAATATCAATATTAAGTTTCATACTATTTTTAATTCCAGCAAGTGAAATAGTAATTCAAATAATTCAATATATTCTAAACAAAACAATCAAACCAAAACTAATACCCAAGATAGATTTTTCAAATGGAGTAGACAAAGAAAACTCAAGCATAGTAGTAATACCAACAATTTTAAAAAATAAAGAAAAAGTAGCAGAAATGATGGAAAACTTAGAAAGATATTATCTAGCAAACAAATCAGAAAATTTATATTTTACACTATTAGGAGACTGTTCACAAAGTACAGCACAAAAAGAAAAATTTGATGATGAAGTAATACAAGAAGGAAAAAAACAAGTTGAAAGATTAAACAAAAAATACAAAAATGAAGAATTCCCAATATTTAGTTTTATATACAGAGAAAGAGAATGGAACGAAAAAGAAGGATGTTTTATTGGATGGGAACGAAAAAGAGGACTTTTAAATCAATTTAATGAATATATTTTACATCAAATAAATCCTTTTAAAATTAATACAATCCAAGAAAATTTAAAAAATGAAACAGCAAAACAAATATTAACAAATATTAAATATGTAATAACATTAGATGCAGACACAGATTTAATTTTAAATTCTGCTACAGAACTAATAGGGGCAATGGCACATATTTTGAATAAACCAGTAATAGACGAAAAAAACAATATAGTAGTAGAAGGCTATGGAATAATGCAACCAAGAGTAGGAATCAATTTGGACATAAGTTATAAAACATTATTTACGAAAATATTTGCAGGAGCTGGAGGAATTGATAGTTATACAAATGCAATTTCTGATATATATCAAGATAATTTTAAAGAAGGAATTTTTACAGGAAAAGGTATATATGACTTAAAAATTTTTTCTAAAGTACTAAAAAATGCTATACCAGAGAACACAGTACTTAGTCATGACTTATTAGAAGGTTGTTATTTAAGATGTGGATTAGTTACTGATATTATGCTAATGGATGGATATCCTACGAAATATACAAGTTTTATGAACAGACTTTCAAGATGGATAAGAGGAGACTGGCAAATAATAAAATGGTTAGGACATAAAAGCCCACTAAATTTATTATCTAAATATAAAATTTTTGATAATTTAAGAAGAAGTGTAATTGAACTTTCAATATTATTTGCAATCATATATATATATATAATCAAAGCAGTTCTTAAAATAGACATAGTTGGAATAGATTTTTTAATAATATCGATAGCAATTTTACCACAAATTTTA
The DNA here is from genome assembly GCA_948528155.1 of uncultured Clostridia bacterium. Taxonomy (GTDB): domain Bacteria; phylum Bacillota; class Clostridia; order TANB77; family CAG-508; genus CAG-269. The sequence goes on from CAOSZT010000092.1 coordinate 2,823, forward strand.
GAACTATTTAATTATTGTATAGGAAAAAAAGAAGGAGAAGAAAAACAAAAAACTTTTACACCTAAGATCTCTGGATTAAAAGGTATATTTTTAAGAGCAATAATATCTTTAGGTTGTTTACCATATAAAGGCTATATATGTTTAAAAGCAATATCAAAAACAATATATAGATTGGTTTTTACACATAAAAATTTACTAGAATGGACAACATCAGAAGAAGCCGAAAAAATGGCAAAAACAGATATAGTATCATATTACAAAAATATGCTTATAAATGTAATAGCAGGAATAATATCACTAATAATTTACACACAAGATAAAAGCATAATACTACTAATATTAGGAATTTTATGGATAATAACACCTGAAATAATGTATTATATAAGCAAAGAAAAAACAGAAAAACACAAAATAGAATTACTAACACAAAATGAACAACAATATATTTTAGATTTAGGAAAAAAAACATGGGAATTTTTTAATAATTATCTAACAGAAAAAAATAATTATCTAATACCAGACAACTATCAAGAAGACAGAAAAAACAAAATAGTAAAAAGAACATCATCGACAAATATAGGATTATCAATGTTAGCAGTCATATCAGCATATGACTTACAATATATAGATTACACAAAAGCAATAGAATTATTAAAAAATATAATCTATACAATAGAAAGCTTACAAAAATGGAATGGGCACCTATACAACTGGTACAATACAGATACAAAAGAACCACTAATTCCTAGATATGTTTCAACAGTTGACAGTGGAAATTTTGTTGGATATATGTATGTTGTAAAATCTTGGCTTGAAGATGTACCAGAACAAAAACAAGAAATAATCACACTAATAGAAATAATAAACAAACTAATCCAAAACACAGACTTTACACATTTATACAACAAACAACAGCAAATATTCTCAATTGGATTTAATATAGAAGAAAACAAATTAACCAACTCATATTATGACCTATTAGCATCAGAAGCTAGACAAGCAAGTTTAGTAGCAATAGCCAAAAAAGATGTACCAGCAAAACACTGGAACTCATTAAGTAGAACATTAACAACACTAGGAAAATACAAAGGATTAATATCATGGTCAGGAACATCATTTGAATATTTAATGCCAAACATAAACATACCAAAATATGAAGGAAGTTTACTAGACGAATCATGTAAATTTATGATAATGAGCCAAATGGAATATGCAAAAAAGCTTCAAATACCTTGGGGAATATCAGAAGCAGCCTTCAACTTAAAAGACCTACACTCAAATTACCAATATAAAGCCTTTGGAATACCATGGTTAGGTCTAAAAAGAGGACTAGCAGACGAAATGGTAGTAGCACCATATGGAAGTGTTTTAGCAATAACAGACTATCCAAAAGAAGTATATCAGAATTTAAAAAACTTAGAAAGTTATGGAATGTATGGAAAATATGGATTTTATGAATCAATAGACTTTACACCAGAAAGATTAGAAAAAGGAACACAATCAAGCATAGTTAAAACATATATGGCACATCATCAAGGGTTAATTTTATTATCAATTAATAATTTGTTTAATAATAACATTTTACAAAAGAGATTTATTAAAAATCCAGAAATTAATGCAGTAAATGTATTATTACAAGAAAGGATGCCAGAAACTGCAATAATAACTAAAGAAAAGAAGGAGAAGGTAGAAAAATTGAAATATGTTGATTATGAAGACTATATTAAAGACACATATAAAAAAATTGATGAAAGATTAATAAGAGGAAATGTAATATCAAGTGGAGATTACTATATAGCAATGAACCAAAAAGGTGAAGGAGTAAGTGTATACAAAAATAAATTTATAAACAGATTTAAAAACACAAATGACTATTCACAAGGAGTAATTTTTCATATTAAAAACATTAAAACAAAAAAAATATGGAGTTCAAATTATACACAAAATAATAAATACCAAATAAGTTTCATGCCAGATAAAATAGAACAAGAAATGATAAATGAAAATATAAAAACAAAAATAAAAACAATAATAGCACCAGATGAACCTGTCGAAATAAGACAAGTAACATTAGAAAATTTAGGAAATGAAGAAGAAATATTAGAAATAACATCTCATTTTGAGCCAGTACTTTCAAAAAAAGAACAAGATTATGCACATCAAGCATTTAATAATCTATTTCTAATATATGATTATGAATATGAAACAAATAGTATAATTGTAAAAAGAAAAAAAAGAGAAGAAAATGAACAAGAATTATATGTTGGTGTAAACTTATCCACAGAAAGTGAAACAATTGGGGATTTAGAATATGAAATTGATCAAGAAAAGTTTATAGGAAGAGGAAATATAGGTATACCACAAATGGTAAAAAAATCAAATCCACTATCTAAAAAAATAGGACTTGTAACAGAACCAATAGTTGCACTAAAAAGAACAATGAAAATAGCACCACAACAAAAAGCAACAATCAATTTAATAATCTCAGTAGGAGAAGAAAAGGAAAAAATAGTAGAAAATGTAAAAAAATATAAACTAGATCAAAACGTAGAAAAAGCATTTGAATTATCAAAAGCTAAAAATGAAGCACAAAGTAGATATTTAAGAATAAAAGGAACACAAATAAGAGACTATCAAAAAATTTTATCATATATAATTTTCAATAATCCTACAAAAAATATTAATTTAGAAAAATTACCAAAAAGAAAATACGATCAATGCGAATTATGGAAATATGGAATTTCAGGAGATATACCAATAATATTAATAAAAATAAAAGATATAAATGAATCATATGTAATAAAAGAATTATTAAAAGCTTATGAGTTTATAAGAACAAAAAACTTCGAAATAGAACTTGTAATAATAGATGAAGAAAAACATAGTTATGAAAACTATGTGAGAGAAGAAATTGAAAGCATAATCTTAAACAGTCAACTATCATATTTAAAAAACATAAGAGGAGGAATATTTGAACTATCAAAAAATGAAATAAGCAAACAAGACTTAGAATTACTAGAATTTATATCATCAGTAGTAATAGACGGAAACAAAGGAGGACTTGAAAATGCATTAAAAGAATTAGAAGAAGAATATCTTGAAAAATATAAAAGTATAGGAAATGAAGCGGAAAATATCATAATAGAAGCAGAAAATACAGAAAATATAGACATATTAGAAAACACAGAAAAATTAAAATACTATAATGAATATGGAGCATTTTCAGAAGATGGCAAAGAATATTTAATAAGAGTAAACAAAAACAACAGACTACCAACAGTATGGTCCCACATAATGGCAAACGAGAAATTTGGAACACTTGTAACAGAAAATATGGGAGGATACACTTGGTATAAAAACAGTAGACTAAACAGAGTTACAGCTTGGGGAAATCAAGCAAATTTAGATATACCATCAGAAATAATATATCTAAAAGACTTAGAAACAAAAAAATCTTGGTCACTTGGTCTAAATCCTATGCCAGATGACAAAAATTATAATGTTATTTATGGTTTTGGATATACTAAATACATTCATAAAAATGATGGAATAGAGCAAGAACTAGAAGTATTTGTCCCAAAAGAAGACAGTGTAAAAGTACAAATTTTAAAATTAAAAAATATGAGTGTAAACAGAAAAAAACTAAAAATAATCTATTATATGAAACCAGTATTAGGAGAAGACGAAATAAAATCAAATGGATATATAGACTTAAAATATGACAAAAATAACAATATAATATGTACGCAAAACTTATACAATACAGAGTTTAAAAATGATATAATATATGTAGCAAACAGCGAAAAAATAAAAAGCTACACAGGAGACAAAAAATTCTTTATAGGAAATGGAGATATATCAAATCCAGATGCAATAAAAAAATCAAGTCTTAACAATGAAAACACTTTAGGAAAAAATCACTGTATAGCATATGAAATAGAAATAGAATTAGAAAGTTTATCAGAAAAAGAAATAGTCTTTACACTACGGAGCAGAAGAATCAATAATAGACAGCAAAAACACAGCATATAAATACAATAAAATACAAAACTGTAAACAAGAACTAGAAAAGGTAAAAAATTATTGGAGAGAACTACTAGGCAGAGTACAAGTATATACACCACTAGAATCAATAAATATAATATTAAATGGCTGGTGTATATATCAAATTATACAAAGTAGAATACAAGGAAAAACAGGATTTTATCAATCAGGAGGCGCATATGGTTTTAGAGATCAATTACAAGACACAATTGGATTAAAATATTTAGACCCAGAATTTCTAAAAAAACAAATAATAAAACACAGTAAACACCAATTTTTAGAAGGAGATGTGCAACACTGGTGGCATGAAGAAAATAAAAGAGGAATAAGAACAAAATTCTCAGATGACTTACTATGGCTTGTATATCTAACTTGTGAATATATAGAATTCACAGGAGATACAAGTATTTTAGAAGAAAAAACACCATATTTAATGGGAGAGCCATTAAAAGAAAATGAAGATGAAAGGTATGATAAATTTGAAACTACAAAAGAAGAGGGAACAATATTAGAACACTGTATAAAAGCAATAGACAGAAGTCTAAACTTTGGAGAAAATAGATTGCCTAAAATAGGAAGTGGAGACTGGAATGATGGATTTAGCAATGTTGGAACAAAAGGAAAAGGAGAAAGTGTGTGGCTAGGATTTTTCTTGTATGATATTTTAGATAGGTTTATCAAAATAATAAAAGAGAATAATAACATGTCAGAAGAAAAAATAACACAATATGAACAAACAATGCAACAACTAAAAAAAGCCCTAAACACAAATGGATGGGATGGCAGATGGTACAAACGTGCATTTATGGATGATGGAAACACACTAGGAAGTATGGAAAACGATGAATGTAGAATAGATAGTATTGCTCAAAGTTGGAGTATAATTTCAAATGCAGGAGATAATGACAAAAAATATATATCAATTGAAAGTCTAGAAAATCACTTAATAGATAAAGAAAATGGAATAATAAAATTACTAGACCCACCATTTGAAAAGGGAAAATTAAACCCAGGATATATAAAATCATATTTAGCAGGAGTAAGAGAAAATGGAGGACAATACACACATGCAGCAATTTGGGTAATTATTGCAGAAGCAATACTTGGATTTGGAGATAAGGCAACAGATTTATATAGAATGATAAACCCAATAGAACATACAAGGACAAAAGATTCTAGTAATAAATACAAAGTAGAACCTTATGTTATACCAGCAGATATTTATGGAGCAAGTAATTTAGCTGGAAGAGGAGGATGGACTTGGTATACAGGATCTAGTAGTTGGTATTATAAAGCAGGTATTGAATGTATTTTAGGACTAAAAATCAAAAATGACATACTAAATATAGAGCCATGTATTCCTAAAGACTGGAAAGAATTTAATATAAAATATAAGTGGAATGAAAAATGACGAAATCACTAAAAAACGTGAAAAATGAGAAATGCATTTTTCACAGAATACTCCTGTTGAACCTTCTTTTAATTT
>CAOSZT010000093.1 GCA_948528155.1 uncultured Clostridia bacterium
TTGTGATAATTTCATTCCCTAAATTGGTAATTTTTATTTTCCCTTTTTTGGTAATTTTGGTATTGACTTTTATAATAGCTTCTTTTAGTCCTGTTAAGCCATCTGCACATAATACTAAAATATCTTGTACTCCTCGATTTTTTAATCCATTTAATACTGTCATCCAATATTTTGCACTTTCATTTTCTCCTATTGTAATATCTAATACCTTCTTCATTCCATCACTATCTATTCCTAATACTACATAAGCTGCTTTTTTTACAATTTGTCCGTTATCTCGCACATGAAAATGAGTAGCGTCTATAAATATGATTGGGTATACTTCCTCTAATCTTCTTTTCTTCCATTCTTGGATTTCTGGTATGATTTTGTCTGTTATATCACTTATCATATCTGGTGATAAATTACAGCCAAATATATCCTTTATTTGCTCTTGTATATCTTTATCTGATAAACCTAAAGCATACATAGCAATTACTTTTTCATCAAATCCATTTACTGTTCTAGAATATTTTGGCACTAAATCAGAATTGCTTTCTCCATTTCTATCTCTTGGTACTTTTATTGGAATATCTCCCATTTCCGTTGATACAGTTCTTTCTGGATAATACCCATTTCGATAATTTTCATTATCTGTTCTTTCATTTTTTGAATATCCCAGTTTAGTTTCCATTTCTGCGTCTAGTAATTGTTGAAAAGCAGGAGCAAAGAAATCTTTCCATGCTGCATACATATCACTCATTGATTTGATATTCTTTGGATCATTCTTTCTAAAAAATTCCTCTACTAATTCATTTTTTTCTTTTTCTACTTTTTTTCCCATAGAAAAAATCCCTCCTTGATATTTTTTATTTTATCACGGAAGGATTTATTTACACAACTTTTTCTATACTCTCGAGTTTTTTTAAACAGCTCTGCTATCATTTTGTTATTACTAACAACTTATCTTCTTTTGTATTCCTAATCCGTCTCCTTCACAAGTTAATGTTTCAATTCGTTTTTTGTTCTTTTTTTCAGTAGTAGTTATTTTTAATGATTCAACAAAATTTATTTTTTTCTCTTGATTTATAATCTGCTTAGGCTCTTCTAGTGCTTTTATTTCTTCTTGTTTAACAAATATATTTTTTATAAATAAAATCATTTTTCTTATAATATTCATCTTTCTTCACCTTCCTCAGCAACTACGTTACCAGAACTTCTTGATAAATCTATATCTTCTTTTCCTTGTTCTTTGGTTTCCCACGGTCTAAGTCCGATTATGTTTTCTTAAATCTTCTTCATAACATTCAAATTTTTTAATAAACTCTTCTTGTGGCAATTCTACAAATTGACCTTCATCTTTATCAGCAAAGTAAAAATTTTGTCCTAATTCATTTGAATTAATATAAACAAATAAAGTTGGACTTTTTAATTTATCTGTTCTGGCATATACTCTATTTACAACACATTTATTGAATTGCAAGTTTTCATTACTTAAGAGTATATTACTTAAAATACTCATACTTGAATTTTGACATGTTGCAAATTCAGGACAAACCTTTGAAAGTAACAAAAATTGCTTAACTATATTTTGAGCTGGATCTCCTGCATAAAATTCATCCAATAATTTTGATTTTTCAAGTAAATTTTTTACTGGAAATTGCCCTTCCTTATCTGCTAATCCAACACTTGTAAATAACCTTCTTAAACTCTGCTCATCTAAGTTCAATGTTGCGTCTTGTAGCTGTTCATCATTTTTATGACAATTGTGATCTTTTCCTTCTATATCAACATCGCGCTTTCTTGCTTCTTCATAACTCATACAGAAATTATCAGGTCTTCCTCCAAATCTATGCATAGTTAAATTCCAAGTAGGATCTAATATAGTATTACCTTTAGCAGTTTCTCCACTCGCAAGTGGAAGTTCAATATCTTTAACTTTTAAAAATGCATGTGTACCACTACTTATAATCTCACTTTCTATGCCAATTCTATCAAGAATATATTGTTCTACTTTTGCTATTCCATTGCAAACACCATAACCAGAGCTAATTATTTTCCACAAAGCTCTACAATCTGCACTATTAAATACTTCTGTATCAAAATCAGGACTATAGCTTATTCTTTTACCTATTGCATTATCTATTACTGCCATTTTTTGTGCTTTTGAATATTCAGGATTTAAGCTATCTATTAGAGATGTTATCCATTCTTCAGCTTCTTTATATTCACTAGCAGTTGAAGTATATGCGACTACATTATTTAATGCACTAACTACTTGCATATTGGGGCAAATATCACAAACTTTCATAAATTTAGTTCTCTGTTCTTGTGTAAATTCTTCAGGATTTATTCTCATTAAATTATCTAACCCACGATAATCGTCTAAATCTCTTTCTAAATCTAAAATAATTCGTCCACTAGCTTCTGTTGTTTTTATACTAAGTGCTGTTTTATATTCTTCTGAGAAATCAGTTGTATCAATACTTTGTTTAACATCTTCCATTAATGTAGCTAGTATTTCTCTTTTTTCATTTAATGTTAAATCAATGTGCTCTAAATTTGCTACAAAATCTTTTTGCCTCTCACTATCTAATCTACATACAATTTCATATGGATGGATATCATGTTCATCGCAAAATTCTTTATGGTGTATAAGAAATTCACTTAAAGTTTCAATATCTAATGTTTCTAATATCTGGGTTATATCATATTTGCTAAAACTTTCTTCGCTTAATAGTATACCTAATCTACTGATAACATTAAAAGTATTAATAATATCAATCTTTTGATAATTTGATAATTGATATATTCCAAACATTTTACTTTTTGCTTCTTCACTTGATAATCCTTTTACTAATTCAACAATTTGAAAATCTTGTAAATGTAACTTATCTACAATTAAATCTCTATCAGCCAATGTTTCTGCTCTTGCTTCATCTGTTAAACTATAGACAATATCTTTTAATTTGTAATCAGCAATTTGATATTTTTCTATAAATTCTTGATTATGTAATAATTGTTGTTTCCCAGAATCACTCATTTTTTTTATAATATTGAATATTTGATAACTTGCAAAACCATTCATAATATTATCATTACTCAGCATTTGTAATATTATATTTTCATCAGAAACAAGTCCAATTATGCCACCTTTTATCAAACCTTCAAATTGCGTAAAGTGTGAATAATCAAATAGTTTTAGCTTTTCTTCGTCAGTCAAAAAATCACTGATTAAATCCCATAATTCTTTTACATTAATTTCACATTTAGAAAGTGTTTCGCGACTAGCAAATATACTTAATTTATCATCTGTTTTTTCTAATAATTCTCTTAAATCTTGAGCGTTCATTATTCCTCCTCATTCGTATTTTAAATCTGCGATTTTATTATGTTTATATTATCATACATTGATAAAAATTGAAACTACTTAAATAAAAAAATATATAAAATGTCATAATTAGCAGAACATTTTAAAAACTGTAAAATTTCTTGACATTTTACATAATTCATGGTATAAATAGCTTGTACTTATTTAGAGTACGACTGAAAAATGAATATTGATGTTCTCTTGGGAATAACATTCCTCAGGGTGCCAAGCAAAACGAGTCGCATATGGGATTGCGAGCTGGGTTTAAAAGTAAAGATGAGTAAAGTGTCCAGTATTTAGAAGTAATTGAGGCTGTAAGTGCAAATGTTCAATATTCTATTTACAATATAATATTGCAAACTCAAAAAAATTATTGTTTGAGTTCTATTTAAAATTGCAATTCTTGTAAATGGAATATTAACATTGGTGTCACTTATGGTCTTTTTGTTTGTGTCAAGATAGTTTCATACTCAGAGCTACCCTCTAGCATAGCAAAAAGATACTGAAAAAATTTTATGCAGGTATGTAGAAAAATTTTTCAGTAGTCAAAAGAATATTTGAATGAAAATGAAAATATTCTTTTGATTTGGCGAAGCCAAACATAAATTATCTATCACAAGATTAGATAATTTATGAGCCCTTCGCTAGGAGCCCACGACACCTTTGCAAAACGAAGTTTTGAAAGTGTCATAGTGGGTTACATACTTTCAAAGAAAGTTATGTAACAGCTCCCTTTGGTCGCCTCTTGCTACCTGCAAGAAAGGATATTGACATGGACAAAACAAACTATTCGGTAGCTAGGGTAGAAACTTATACTAGAGCAAGTGTTGTAAAAGCAGAAAGACATAATGAACGAAAAAACAAATCTTACTCTAATATGAATGTTGACTTAACTCAAACACCAAATAATGTGCATTACAAAAAATGTGAAAGCACTTACAACGAAAGATTAAAAGAAATGATTGATAATGGAGAAATATCACTTCGAGGACTAAAAGATAATGCTAAAGTCTTTGATGAAATTATATTTGATATTAACTCCGACTATTTTGAACAAAACGGTGGTTATGAATTTGCAAAGAAATTTTATGAGCGAGTCTTTCACTTCGCTGAAAAAGAAATGGGACAAGATAATATATTGTCAGCAGTTATGCACGCAGACGAATTAAATGTTGCTCTAACAGAAGAATATGGAAAGCCCATTTATCATTATCATTTACATGTTATTGCACTTCCTGTTGTAAAAAAAGAGATTAAATGGTCAAAAAGGTGCAAGGATAAGTCTTTAGTAGGCACAATAAAGGAAGTTATCAATCAAGTAAGTCATAGCAAGAAATGGAAGTCAGAACAAGTAACTGATAACTTTGGTAATCCTGTTTATGATGACAATGGAAAAGCTAAACTGATAAAATCATATAGCTTATTACAGGATAGATTTTATCAATATATGAGTGATTGTGGCTTTAGAGGTTTTATAAGAGGTGTTAAAGGTAGCACTAGAGAACATTTAGATAACTTAGATTTTAAAGTAAAAAAAGAAACAGAAAGACTTGAAAAGATAGCAAATCAAGCCAAAGAAAAGCAATCCAATTTTGATGAGTTTATGAAATATGATAAGAAAATTGAGAATATTTCTTCTTTAGGAAAACAAAAGAAGTTTTCAAAGAAAATTGAATTAGAATCTCAAGACTACGAAGATTTAGTTGGATATGCTAAAAAAGGAATTGTAGCAGATAAAGAAATATATGAGCTTAATAATAGAATTGATAATTTAAGAAATGCAGTAGATAAGTGGAAATCAAAATATGATGAAATAGTAGAACAAACAAAAGACTTCTTCCATGCTCTAAAACTTGCACCTCAAAAAGTATTTGATTTATTCAAAAGCATATTTGCTAAAGAGAAACAAGATGAGTTAGAAAAGCAAAGACTTGAACAAGAGAAAATACAAGCCGAAAGAAAAGTACGTGAAGAAGCCAGAGAAAAAGAAAGATTAGAAAGACAAAAACTTAAAAACTCTCCTAAATACAAGAAAAGGAGGGCTGATAGAGATGCAAGATAATGAAAAAATATATAGAATTGAGCTAACTAATGAAGAATATGAATTTATACAAAATCTTAAAAACGAACTATGCGATAAACTTTCTAAAATGACTAAAGAAGAACTTACAGAGTATTTAAAAAGTTTTTATCCAGAGCAAGATTTGAACTTTGAAAAAGAAATAAAAGGTACTGTTTATAAGGTGAATACCTATTTTAACAAAAATGCTGAACACACAATACTTACTAGATTTTTTGAAATCTTCAAAAAATAATAGTTTTAGTATTGCATTTTCAGTTTGAAATATGGTATATTATGACTACTACTTAAAAATAGTAACTATATTTTTATATCGTATTTCAAGCTGTCTAAGGAAAGGAGTAATTGATGAAACAGCTAGAAAGCGATAAAATAACAGCTTTATACTGTCGTTTATCAAGAGATGATGAACTTGCAGGAGAAAGCAATAGTATAAAAAATCAAAAATTAATTTTAAGTAAATATGCAGAAGATAACAAATTTCAAAATATTAGGTTCTTTGTTGATGATGGGTATTCTGGAACTACTTTTACAAGACCTGCCTTTATGGAAATGATGGAACTTGCTGAAAATGGAAACATTAGTACAATAATAGTAAAAGACCACTCAAGACTTGGAAGAAATAGACTTGTTGTAGGACAACTTCTTGAAGAAGATTTTGTAAAACTTAATATAAGGTATATTGCTATAATGGATAATATTGATAGTAGCAAAGGCTTAAATGACTTCTTGCCTATTCAAGATTGGTTTAATGAAATGCACGCTAAAAATACAAGTCAAAAAGTTAGAGCAGTTCTTAAAAGTAAAGGCGAATCAGGAATTTCACTTGCTAATAATATTCCTTATGGTTATAAAAAAGATGAAAATGATAAAACGAAATGGATTGTAGATGAAACATCAGCAGAAGTTGTAAAAGAAATATTTAACCTATTTATTCAAGGATATGGAACATGCGAGATTGCTAGAATACTTAAAGAACGAGAAATAATGACACCAGCTGAATACTTTGTAAGTATAGGAAGAACATTCCCCACTAAAATACAAACATTTAAACACCAATGGAATGCTACAACAGTAGCAAGTATTTTAGATAGACAAGAATATATTGGAGATACTGTCAATTTTAAATATACTGTTCGTTCTTATAAAGATAAAACTAAGGTTAATCTTCCAAAAGAAGAATGGAAAATATTTAAGAATACCCATGAGCCAATTATTGATGAATATACTTGGAACATTGCACAGCAATTAAGAAATAACAGAAAAAAGCCTACAAGGTCAGGCAAGAAAAGTATTTTTTCAGGATTACTATTTTGTTACGATTGTGGTAAAAAACTATACTTTCAATCACCTGTTACTGACATAAACGCAAAAGACCATTACAGATGTTCAAGTTATAAGAAAAATATTTCTTTGTGTACTTCACACTGGATTACAGATGAAGTATTGCAAGTTCTTGTTTTAGAAAATATACAAAAAGTAGTTTCTTATATGAAAAATTTTGAAGATTTTTTTATAAAAGAACAATTACAAAATCTTCTAAAGATGAACTAAAACAAATCTCTAAAAATAAGAAAGAACTTGAACAAGCAAAGAAAAGAATTGTTGAAATTGATAACTTATTTATGCACATTTACGAAGATAATATATCTGGAAAGCTAACAGATGAAAGATTTAGAAACTTATCTCTTAATTATGATAAAGAACAAAAAGAGTTAAAAACAAAGATTGAACAATTATCAAAGGAAATAGACAATACTGAAAAGAAAACTACTGATTTAACACAATTTATATCTAATGTTAAGAAATATACTGAAATAACAGAACTAACACCAGAGATACTAAATGAGTTAATAGAAAAAATATTAATTCATCAAACAGAAAAAGTTAATGGTAAAAAAATTCAGGAAATAGATATATATTATAGAGGTGTTGGCATAATTTCTTTTCCAGTTAGTTTAGAAGATATGACAATGGTAATTGAAAAAATGTTAAACAAAAGAATATCAGCTTAAATATTAAAATAAGCTATTTTATAGGGAGAATATTTTAGTGTACTTAACTAAAGCGTTCTCCCCTATGAGTTTTGACCTACATTCAAAACTCGGGGGCTCTGCGAAACAACTACTTCCTGAAAACAAAAAATACCATCCTTTTCAGAATGATATTTATATCCATCTGTTCAATTTATTTCGAACAGAAACGTCGTTGGTGCCTTCACCTGGAATCGAACCAGGGACACAAGGATTTTCAGTCCTTTGCTCTACCAACTGAGCTATAAAGGCAAATAGATAAATATTAAGTAAAAACTAAATTATAATAAAAAAAATGGCGACCTGGAACGGGCTCGAACCGTCGACCTCTAGCGTGACAGGCTAGCGTTCTAACCAACTGAACTACCAGGCCGTAAAAGAATGGTGGTCGTTATAGGGCTCGAACCTATGACCCCCTGCTTGTAAGGCAGATGCTCTCCCAGCTGAGCTAAACGACCATGTCCTTTCGACATTGAATAGTATATAAGATTTATAAAAAAATGTCAATACTTTTTTTCAAATTTATTAAAAATTTTGTTACAAGACAATATTTTTTTATAGAAAAATACTCAAAAAGCCTATATATAAGCTTTCTGATGGCTATTAATATGAAAAAGAATTATAAGTAACAAAAACTTTTTTTAAATTATTGTATTAACTTGATTTTAACAAAAAAGTATAATAATATGTATATAGATTTACATATATTTTATAAATGTTTATTGATATTTTATAAAACATAATTAATTTTAACAAGTAAATAACATATAAATATATGTAGGAG
>CAOSZT010000094.1 GCA_948528155.1 uncultured Clostridia bacterium
ATTCAAAATATAAGTAAAATTGTATATAATTCTATCATATTAAATATTCTTTTGCTACCATTTTTTAAAAAAATTTATATTATAACAATATAGGTTGAATTTGTTCATTATTTAATGCAAACTCAATTGTTTTTATAATATAATTAAAATCAAAAACAATTGAGCGGGGTTTTGTTATGGGATTATCTTGTCTAAAAGGGACAAAATAATAATTCTTTCTATTAAGTAAAGTTGCTATGCTTTGAGCATTTGCACCTAAACCATTATTTGTAGAAGGTGCAATAACAACAGGTAAATTATTTCTTAAATGTGATTTTACTGCCATAGTTGCAGGATTATCTATAATATCATAAGCAAGTTTTGACATTGTATTTCCAGAACAAGGAGCAATAACCATAATATCTGTTAATTTTTTAGGTCCTATTGGTTCAGCATCTTGAATTGTATGGATAATTTCCTTTCCTGTAATTTCTTGTATTTCTTTTATAAAATCTTTAGCTTTTCCAAATTTTGTATCTAAATTGTAAGCATTATATGACATTATTGGAATTACTTCAGAGCCTTTTTTTACTAATTCTTTAATTTTAGGAATTGTTTTACTAAATGTACAGTAAGAGCCTGTTAATACAAATCCTATTTTTTTATCTTTTAGTTCCAAACTTACAATACCTCCTTTCTTTCGACATTTATATATTATACGAATTAGAGGTTAAAATTGTCATACTTTTTTTATAGTTGAGTATTCAAAAATTTATATATTGTTATTGTTTTTTTATGTAAATTATGTTATAATATATTAAATTTATTTTTGAAAAATTACACTTGTAGGAGGTTTTTAAAGAAATGCTGAAAAATTGTTCTATTTGTCACAAAACATTTGTTAAATTATGGCGTCCTATTAATAATATTTCAGATTCATGTCCATTAATTTGCTCAAATTGTGCAAAAAAAAGACTTATTTTTAAGCAAAATCTTGTGTTAAATAATGTTTCTTCTGAATGGATTTATGATATTGATGTGCCTGAAATGATTTTAGATATTGATGGAACAGATTTATTATTAGCCCCAAAGCTTACTATTGTTCCAGCAATTACTCAGAACGATACTTATATTCGATTTTCAGAAATCCCTGAAATATTATATGATTTCTGGCAAAGCCTTTTAGATTGAACAATGTGTAAAAGGTTGGAATTCTTCTTTTTGAATTCCAACTTTTTTATTATAACTTATTTTGTTTTAAAATTTCTTTTATCTCTTCATTTCTTTTAACTTTTTTAGTAGTAGTTTTTATCAATTCTTTATCAGTTAAAATCATATTGATTATATGTTTATAACGTGGCACAGTAGTATTAACATCATTTTTAATTCTATTCCAAATAATATTTCTAATTTCTTCAAAAGAAATATCTCCATATTGTTCTTTAACTTCATCTTTATTAAATACGACCTTTACAGAAAGTTTAATATCATTTTTATCCTTCTCATCAGGTAATCCAAATACCATACATTCTTCAATTAAGTCAATTCTATTAACTAAAGTTTCAATTTCTTCTGGAAAAATCTTTTTGCCATTTTTTAGAACTATTAAGTTTTTTTCTCTACCAGTTAGGAAAATATATCCATTATTATCAATATAGCCTAAATCTCCTGTATAAAACCAACCATCTTTTAAAACTTTATTTGTTTCTTCTTCATTTTCATAATAGCCTAGCATAACATTAGGACCTTTTACTCTAATCTCCCCTATTCCTTCTTGATCTTTATTTACTATTTCTAATGTAACATTTTCCATAGGTTTACCTATTGATCCAATTTTAGTAAATAAATCACTTTCAGCAGCTATAACTGGTGCAGTTTCTGTAAGACCATAGCCTTGAACCATTTGAATTCCCATGTCAATAAATCCTTTTTCAATCTTAGGATCTAATGGTGCACCTCCTGATATAACAAATCTCATTTTCCCACCTAAGTTTTCTATTATTTGCTTGAATAATTTTCTTCTTATATCTATGTGAAATTTTAGTAAAATGTTACTTATTTTAATGGCTTTTTTTATAAGTTTTGTTTTTCCTTGTTTTTCAATTTCTTTTAAAACTTTGTAATAAATTGCTTCAACTAAAAGTGGAACTCCTACAAATACTGAAACTTCATATTCTTTTAAATTTTGAGCTACATATCTTAAACCATCTGGAAATGATGTTTTTACACCACAAGCTAACATCATTATCATACAAGTTGATCCAAATATATGGTGAAAAGGCAAAAATGCTAAATTTGAGTCTGTTTCATATATTCCTTCTACTCTTTGCATTGCATATACATTTGAAGCAATATTTTTATGTGATAACATAACTGCTTTTGATTTTGATGTAGTTCCTGATGTGAATAATAGTATATTCATTTCGTTTTCATTTATTTGTGCATTTTTATATTCATTGTTGCCTTGTTCTAATAGTTTTTTTCCTTCTTCTTTTAGTGTATGTATATCTTTATATCCTTCTAATTTTGACATACATATATATTCTTTTAGACTTATATTATTTCTTTTTTTAATTTCTTCTATTTTTTCAATATATTTTTCATCAAAAATAATTACATCTGTTTTACTTCTTATTAAAGAACTTTCTAATTCCTCTATTTGCAAATCTTTATCTAATGGGACAGATACTATTCCTCCTAATAAATTTGTTAAGTGTCCTAATGCCCATTCATACCTATTTCGACCTAAAACAGCTATTCTTTTGCTTTTTAATCCCATTTCATATAATTTTGTACCTAAAAAATTAATTTGCTCTAATAATGTCTTATATGTAATATTTTCATATGTTTTATTTTTTCCTTCTTGATGTTTTATTATAAATGATATATTATCTGGATATTTTTCTGCTGAATTGTAAATTATATCTTTTATATTACTAAATTCTTGTACTTCTCTTGGTTTTTTCATTATAAACTCTCCTAAATTATAAAATAGATGACTATAATTTGTCATCTATTTTATAATACACTATAAAACTTAAAAAGTCTATATCCTAAATGGTCAGTTTGGTAAACAATTATTATATTTAACATTTAACTTTTTTACAATCATATCTTTGACTTCTGTAATCTTAATAAGTTCATCTATAAAATAATTAATATTATCCTCCATATCAATCTTTCTTTTTTCAATAATATCATTATAATTAATGTTTAATAAATCACATAGTTCTTTACCTGTCATTATATGTTCTAATTCAAATTTATTTTTAAACCCTTCTTTAATATGTTTTTTATCAAGCTGATTAAATGAACATATATAATATTGGGTTACAAATGGTATTTTTGCACCAAAAGTTATAGCAAATTGTTCCAAATGTTCTTTTTCTCCTTGTGATTTTTTTGTATCAAAATTATCTCCATCCTTTAGTTCAATTACTTTACAAATTCTACAACGTTCTACTATAAAAATAAGTAAATCTGGCTCAATTCCTGCAATATTATATTTAGTACTTTTTTTCAATATTTTCTTTTGACATAAATAAACCCCATCTTCTTGATTCTCATATGTAACATTATCAATAAATTCTTCTAAATTTTTTATTTCTTTTGATTTTGATACAATTATTCTTTCAAGTTCTGTTCCATTACTTATAACTGTAGATTGAACTTTTGATATTAATTTTCCAAGTTCTTCATTACCAAGAACTCTAGTATAACCAGAGCAACCATCTTTTCTTCCTTTTGCTTTTCTAATTTTCATTACTTGACACCTCGTTTCCGTTACTATCAATTCCAAATTTTATATCTCCGCCTATAAAATTTCTGTTTGTACTTTCACAAGCGTTAAAAACTGAATATCCTCCAGCACAAGGGTCGCAAATATAATCTCCTTCATTTGTTACAGCAAGTATTAATTGTTTTTGCAATTCCAGTGGCTTTGCATGAGGGTGATTTTTAATTACTGTTTCTTCCCATACATCAGGAATATTGTGTATAGTCCAAGTAGATTTTGCAAGTTTTGGTTTTTTTTGTAAAACCACTAAGTATTCGCTTTTTCTTCTTGTTCTATATCCCATACCAATTTTCATTTTGTTCCAAGTTATCATATCTACTGGTACTATTGAAGGTAAATCAACAAACCAAGACGTAATTCCCTCTACAAGTTGAAACTTATCAACCCATAGAAATAAATATCCACTAGGTCTCAAAACTCTTTCCATTTCAATTAAAAATTGCTTTATTACTTCTTCTGACATTTGATTTAATGAACTTCTAGCTTTACCACGTTGTTTACCTTCGTTTCCATATGCCATTTTATCTAAAACACCTCTATATTGAGGGTCAAAAAATATTACCTTTAAACTTTCATTATTTATCTGATTTAATAAATCAATACCATCACTAATATTTTTAAAATTTTCTCTAATTCTTGCGTCATTTTTTATTACTTCCATACATATCCTTTCCTTTGCAATATATTAATATAACATTTATATTATATTATTTTAATATTATTTTTTCAACCATTTTTATAATTTACTGGAAATTTAATCATATTACAAAAATATTACAAAAAACACAAAATGTATGATAAACTTAATTATAAACTTCCCTGTTACTTTTCGTAACAATTCGCAAAATTGTAATTTGTTATTTAGACATAACTTTCTTCGCCCAACTTCTTTTATGACATTTTGGACATTTTAAATGCCTTTTTGTTGCTAAATGAGTGGCAAACATTACTTCTTTATATGTTGGTACAAATTTATGATGGCAGTTTTTACATTCATAATAACCTGCATCTACTTCAAATTTTAATCCAATAAATCCTGCTATTAAAAATACTATTGTTGAAATACAAATTATTGCTCCAAGCATTATTCCTTCTTTTAATGTATTTAATGCTAAAAGTAAAATTCCAATATAAAATATTGTATTTGTAATTAAGATAGTCCACATAGACATCATTAATCTTTTATTTTGTCTTTCTTCTTTTTTAGACATTTCTAGTAATGTTTTTTCTGCTATTTCATTATAATTATTCATATCAATCATCTCCCCACTTAATAATTCATTTACACTTATTTTAAGTTCATTACACAAATCAAGCATTATTGATGAATCTGGCATTGCTTTTCCATTTTCCCATTTTGATATTGCTCTATCTGTAATATTTAGTTTTTCTGCTAATTGCATTTGTGTTAGATTATTCTTTTTTCTACACTCAGCAATAAACTTTCCTATTTTTACTTGATTCATAATTTTACTACCTCCTTTATTTAAGTGTAATAATTATTTATTTAAAAGTCTACACATCATTGGTTGAGTGGGGTAAATTTTCATATCAACTAATGGTTGAATGACACAATCTTTTATATTGTCTACTATGAAAACTAAATAACTTGCTTTTCAAAAGGGCGAGAAGTTGCTGGCACTTTATATTTACTTTTTCGCCCTTTTGGTACTTGACTTACTTTTTATTTTATATTTACTTTATTAATTTTATACATATCCTTAATACAATCTAGTTTCTTAACAAAAGGCACATTATTACAAACTATAATAACTGGTTTATCATTTACATAGACCATAAATTCTCCAAACATTTTCTTATATCTTATTTCTCCTACACCTTTTATTTGTTTGAATACATATTCTATATATTCATTTGTTGTAGCAATTTTATTACTCATTTCTAAATTGTCTAATAATTTTTTGACAAATCAATAATTATTTTGACTTATTTCCAAAACATATATGTTATATTCTTATATAAATTATTCTGTTTTTTTAACAATTTTTGGTTTGTTGTTTATTAACATTCAAAATTTCAGACAAATATTTTGTAATAGTTGTTTTCCCAGATAAATCCATACCTTCAATTAAAATTTTTCCTTTTTCTTTTCTCAATAAAATCTTCTCCTAATATAATCCAGCATAATCATCTATATTGCCAAATGCTGAAAATTCAGAGTATGAAAAAATACATTTCATTTGTGTTTATCTTCTCTATAAATTACTATAAATCTAACAAATTACAAAATTGTAATTTAATTTACTCTAATATCTAATACTTTTTGAACATCTTCATATTTTTTACCTTCGTCTTCTAAATCTATCATCATCCATTTTTGATTATTACATTCCTTTGTTGCCTTATAAGTTTCTTGTATTTCTATACAAAATTCATCTAACATATTTTCAAATTGTTCTTTTTCCTTTTTCCCAATGACAATCATTACACAAAAATAGTTTTCTCTTGGATATACTGTGCATAGTGTTTTACTACCTTTTTTTAATTTTACATTCCAGCCATATTCCAAACTACATTTGCTAAACTCAAATCTAGGACTTACATTATAGTTACTTTTGATAAATTTACAAAATTTATTCCATAATTCATTATTGATATAATTACTCATTTCATATTCAGTAGGAATATGATTAAAGTCTTCTTTATTAAACATATTAAACTCACTTTCAAATTTTATGTTATTAATTATATTATAAAAAGCAAATAATTTCAATTTATTTGCTCTATAATTAAAATAATTATTTTTCACTAACTTTCTTTATCCATAAATTGTAAAAAGTCGTTCCCATTAATATACAAGCACTAGCTCCTATTATTATCATAAATTTAAACGGCTTATTTAAAAGTACAGAAAATTGAGCTTAAATTTTTTAACTGTTTAAACGCATTGTGTTTTTTGTTTATCATATAATTACAAAACCTATAATATACTTTAATGGTGAATAATGTGAGAAAAAAAAGTAAACTATTTTTTATAAATGGTACAATTTTAACAATGACAGCACTTTTAATGAGATTTGCGGGTCTTGTTTTTAATATATACATATCAAACCAAATAGGATCAGAAGCAGTAGGAATATTCAGTTTAGTAATGGCAGTATATTTATTTTTCATAACAGTAGCAACATCAGGGTTAAATATTGCAGTAACAGTAATTGTTTCTGAAAAATTTGCAGTAAATAAAGAAAAAACTGCAATAAAAGCAATACGAACTTGTATATTTTTCAGTTTATTATTAGGAATAGTTGCAGGAGGACTTATTCTACTATTTTCAGAATTTATAACAGATAAATGTTTACACAATATGGTATCTTCAAGACCATTATTTTATATAGCTATTGGACTTCCATTTATAGCAATGTCTTCTTGTATTAATAGTTATTTTACATCAGTTAGGAAAGCATATAAAAATGCAATTACTCAAATTTTTGAATTTATTATAAAAATAATTTCAACAATATTTTTACTGAATTTTAATATTTCAAAAGGAGTTGAAGCAATATGTATATCATTAATTTTAGCTGATGTCATTTCAGAAATATGTTCTTTTTCATTAATTTTTATATTATATATTATTGATATAAAATTAAAAAAACTAAATGATGTTCGCTCATTTGGGCAAAGAATTAATATTGTGAAAATTGCTTTTCCTGTTGCAATAACGTCATATATACGTTCTGGGCTTTCTACATTAAAACAATTAATTATTCCTACTAGATTGGAAAAGTCTGGGCTTTCTTGTAGTTCTTCTCTTTCTAAATATGGTATTATTAATGGTATGGTTATGCCTGTAATTACTTTTCCAACTGCTTTAATAAATTCATATAGTATGCTTTTAATACCAGAATTTTCCACATATGTTGCTCAAAAAAATTATAAGGCAATAAATTATATTAGTAATAAAATTTTTAAACTTACATGTGCCTTTTCTATTTGTGTTTGTAGTATTTTTATGTTTTTTTCTAATGAACTTGGTTTAGTAATTTATAATAATTTAGAAACTGGCTATTATTTTAAACTTCTTGCACCTTTGATATTTTTTATGTATATGGATAATATTATTGATTGCATTTTAAAGGGTTTAAATAAGCAATTTGGTGTTATGTGTTGTAATATTTTAGATTTAAGTGTTACTACTTGTTTTATTTATTTTTTACTTCCTATTTATGGTATTAATGGATATATCGCTTCAATTTTTATAAGTGAATTATTGAATTTTAGTGTTAGCCTTTCACAAATGATTAAATATGCTAAAGTTAAAATTAATATTGTTGATTGGGTTATAATTCCTTTAGTTTGCAGCTTTGTTTCTTATTTTATTATTAGTATTTTTCATTTTAGTTTAGTTAATATAATTACTAATTTAATAAGTAATATAATATTATTTGTTGTAGTTTATTTAGTTACATTTTTAATAATTGATAAATTACAATTAAAATATA
>CAOSZT010000095.1 GCA_948528155.1 uncultured Clostridia bacterium
TATAATGTATAAAGATAGTAAGCTAGGAACAAAAACATGTTTTAAAAGGCAAGAATTAGGGCTTATAAAAGAAATAAAAGTAAGTCAAGAAGGAAGGCTAAAAGGAATAAATGGAATAAGAGTGTAGGAGGTACAAATGAAAATATAGGGAATATACAATATAAAACAAAAAGAACAATGTGAAAGAATAGGAACATTAAAAGAAGTAGCAAAGTTTTTAAATTTAACAGCAAGAGAGATACAAAATGGACTAAAAAAGCATTTAATAAGAAATAAGTATGAGATGTGCTATTTATTTAAGGAGGTACAGAAGAATGGCTAAACAGAAAAGAAATTTAACAGAAGGTGAAAAAACAAAAGTAACAAAAGCTAAGAAAGAATTAAATGAATATAGAGAAAATATAAGGTACATAGAAGAAAAGTTAAACGATACAGAAGAAATAAGAAGTAAAGTAGAGAAAGTAACAACTATTTTATCACCAACAAAAACAAATAGTTCAAATGAAAGCCCAGATAAATTTGCAGATGCAATAAGTAGGTTAGAGGATTTAAAAATAGATTGTTCAAAAAAGATGGAAGAATTACTATTAAAAAAGTTTACAATAGATGATAAGATAGGAAAAATAGAACAACCATATAAGAATATACTATTTTATAGATATACAAGAGGAAAAAGCTGGAATGATGTAGCTAATGATTTAGGATATACAAGGGATTATGTATGTGAGTTACATGGAGAAGCTTTATATTTATATTCAAAAATATAAAAAACCCACAAAAACCCATAGAAACCCACATATAAAATATGTTATATATATAATATAGAAAGTCGCAGTTGGAGAGAAACCAATTTATAACCAAGCGACAATTAGGTTTCACATAAACAATCCAAGAGTTGATGCTAAAAGTCAACTCTTTTAAAATGTGTAGTCTGGAATAGACAAATCTAATGCTATTATCAGTATGCTAGGAAACAGATAATATAAAGAAACTCCTAAATATATAAACTTTTGCAGAACTAACCTAGCGAGTTCAAGAAGAGTTGACACCACATACCCTGCTTTAGTGGGAAAAAGGTGGCTTAATAATTATTGTAAATAGTATGTAGTGATATATAAAAGCCTATGGAAGCAAAAGGTTGAGATACTAATTCTGGCACAGGGAAAAAAGTATTAGACTTCCAAAAGATTAAAAGGATAAGCTGTGATAAACCAAAAATCTAAAAAGTATAAGATAGCTTCTTATACAGACCAATATATCATTACATAGTGTGTATAAGAAAAGAGGATATATGAACAATGAAGAAAGATACGAAAAATACATAAAAGAACATTGTAATAAATGCAAAAATAGGAAAACAAACTTATGTAACATAAGAATATTTGTAATAGAAAATACAGTATGTACAAAGTGTGAATATTATGAAAAGAAAAAAGACTAACTCTCATTAGTCTTAAAATAATATAAAGATTTATCTAAATAATCTAAAACAGGTAATAAATCTTTATTATCAGCATTAAGATAGAAAAACTGTTTATTATCAAGAGTTTTATAGACAGTAATATGTATATCACCAATAGAAGTACCAGATAAAAAATTCATAAAAAAACACCTCTTTTCATTTGTAAAATAAGAATAAATATAACATAAATAAAATATTATGTGTGTCGAAAGATGGAAAAAATAAAAAAATACAAAAAATAAAATAGAAAAATAGAAAAAGAGGTGGATATAATGGCAAATAAAAACAATTTAAAACCAATACGAAGCAAGAACGAAGCAAGAGAAAAAGGAAAAAAAGGTGGAATAAAATCAGGCGAAGTAAGAAGAAAAAGAAAAGCAATGAAGGAACAAATGGAAATGTTGCTAACATTACCATTTAAACAGAAAAAGCAACTAAAATTTATAAAAGACTTAGGAGTAGAAGATGAAAACATAGACAATCAAATGGCTTTAATAGTAGCAATGTATGGAAAAGCACTAAAAGGAGATGTACAATCCTTTAATATAATAAAAGAAATAACAGAAAACAATAATATAACAAATAGTAATAACAGAATAGAAATAATAAATGACTTACCAAAGGAAAATAAAAATGAAAATTAAAATAAAAGAAATAATAGCCCCCCATTTCTGGAACACATTTAATAGCAAGAAAACAAACCAAATATACAAAGGAGGAAGAAGTTCAACAAAATCGTCAATGATATCAATAAAAATAGTATATAACAGTTTAAGTAATAATAATTGTTCAACGGTAATACTAAGAAAACATCAAAACCAACTAAGAAAATCAGTATATAAAGAAATAAAAAGAGCCTGTAAAAGATTAGGACTAGAAGAAGGAATAGACTACCAAGCCAAATTATCACCAATGGAAATAAAATTTAATAATGGAAACACAATATATTTTGCAGGAGGAGACGATTACGAAACAGTAAAAGGAATGATAGATGAAAAAACATTAATAAAAATGGTATGGTTTGAAGAATTAACAGGTTGGGACAATCCAGAAGATGTGGAGCAAATAAAAGCGACATTTATAAGAGGAAATGATGATTGGTTTATAACATTTTATTCATATAATCCACCAAAAAATAAATTTGATTGGGTAAATAAATGGACAGAAGAAAAGCAAACAAATAAAAGCTATATAGTACAGCAAAGTGATTATAGGACAGTACCAAAAAGATGGTTAGGAAAAATAGCAATAGAAGAAGCAGAAGAACTAAAAAAGAATGATGAAAAAAGGTATAAATGGATATATTTAGGAGAAGTAATAGGACTAGAAGGGTTGATATATAACCCAGATATAATAGAATATGTGGACGAAAAGTACATAGAAGAAAACAAAATAAAAATAACAAATATAGATATAGCGATAGACAGCGGACATCAAACATCAGCAACAGCAGTCGGCTGTTATGGACTAGGAAACGATGGATATTGGTATTTGCTAGACACATACTATTACAGTCCACACGAAAAAACAATAAAAAAAGCACCAAGTGAACTAAGCAAAGACATATTCGAATTTGAAATAGAAATGATAAAAAAATACAAAACAACAATAGAAAAAGAAACGATAGACAGTGCAGAAGGAGCATTAAGAAATCAATATTTCAAAGACTATGGAAGAAGATTACACCCAGTAGACAAAGGAAAAGACAAAGAGAAACTAATAGAATATTCACAAGACTTTTTAGCAAAAAGAAAATTTAGAGTAATAAACAACAACAACAACCAAATATTCAAAAAAGAAAATGAAAACTATATGTGGGTAAAAGACAGTGTAGAAAAAGGAAAGCCAACTCCAGACAAAACGGAGAAGGCTTTTTTAAGTTCCGAAAAATACTACAACACATACACAAAAGACTATGCTTACTCATATGGAGACCACACACAAGACAATTTTCAATATTGGATAAAAGATAACTTACAAAAACTAGGACTAAAATATTAAACCAAAACAATAAAAAATAAAGAAAAATAAAAAACAAAAGGCTAGGAGGAAACAATGGAGTTATACGAAAATATAGGAAAAGAATTAAACCAAAAAGGAATAAATGCAACAATAGGAACAATATATGATTTAATGGCAATATGGAAACAATGGTATAGAGGAAATGTAAACGACTTTCATTACTACACAGAAAGAATAAATGGAACAGATGTACAATGTGAAAGACTAACAATGAATATGCCAAAAAAAATATGTGAAGATATAACAAAACTAATATGGACAGAAAAAACAAAAATAGAATTAAGCAACACAAAAGCAACAGAAAGACTATGGGAAGTATTAAATAGTAAAGAAAACTCATTTACAGTAAACTTTCCAATATTTTTAGAGAAAGTATTAGCATTAGGAAGTGGAGCAACAATAGAATACAAAAATGAACAAGGAAAAACAATAATAGACTACATAGAAGGAGAAGTAATATTACCATACAAATACACAAACAGTTATATAAATGGAATGATAGCAATAAGTAGATTTATAGAAGAAACAGGAAAAAACAAAATATATTACACACATTTAACATATCACGAATTTATAGGAGATGTATATATAAAATACAATGAACTATACAGCTCAAAAACAGAAACAGAAATAGGAAAAGAAATAGGATTTAAAAGTAAATTTCCGAATGTAAAAGAAAAAGAAATAATAAGAACAACAAATCCATATTTTCAAATATACAAACCAAACATAGCAAACAATTTTGAAACAAACAGTCCATTAGGAATAAGTATATTAGCAAACAGTATAGACAGATTTAAAGCACTAGACACGAAATATGACAGTTTCAACAATGAATTTATATTAGGAAAGAAAAGAATAATAGTAGATCAATCAGCAATGAAAGGACATATGGAAACAGACAAAGAAGGGAATACGAGATTTGTACAATACTTTGATAAAAACGACAAAATATATCAAGCATTAAATATAGACAGTGAGAAAATGACAGAGCCAGTAAAAGAAATAGATATGAAACTAAGATACCAAGAACATATAGAAAGTATAAATGCAGAATTAAACTGGTTATCAGACAATGTAGGACTAGGAAGTAATTACTATAAATTTAATGGAGAAAATACAAAAACAGCAACAGAAGTAATAAGTGAAAACAGTAAAGCATTTAGAACAAGAGAACATTATTTAACAATAGTAAATAGTGCAGTATATGATCTAGTAAAAGCAATATGTGAGATAGAAGGAATAAAAACAAACAAAATAACAATAACACCAGATGACAGTGTAATAGAAGATAAAAATGCAGAACAAATAAGAGCACAACAAGAGGTAACAATAGGATTAAAAAGCAAAAAAACATATTTAATGGAAATAAAAGGAATGTCAGAACAAGAAGCAGAAAAAGAGTTAAAAAGAATACAAGAAGAAAAGATGAGTAATACAGAAGCGTATGGAATAATACCAAGTGAGGAGTGATGTAAATGCTAACTCCAGAACAATGGGAAGAAATAGGAAAACAAGCAGAAAACTTATACAAACAACTAGAACTAGAAATAATAGAAGAAATAGCAGAAAGAATAACAAACGTAGGATATGCGAATACAGTAGTAATAAATGATATAAAAATAGCAGAAGAAATGGGAATTTTATATCAAGACATAATTAGTACAGTAGCAAAACACAACAATACAACAGAAAGAAAAATAAAAGAAATATTTGAAGAAGCAGGAATAAAAACAATAGAATATGATGACCAAATATATAAAAAAGCAGGAATAAAAACAAGAGAAATAAAACAAAGTAAAAGCATGTTGCAATTACTAGAAGCAACAGCAAGAAAAACAAATAACAATTTAAGTAATTTAGTAATGACAACAGCGGAAACAAGTCAAACAACATTTTACAAAGCAATGAATAAAGCGTATATGGAAGTGAGTACAGGAGTAAAAAGTTACACACAATCAATAATAGACACAATAAAAGAAATAAGCAAACAAGGAACATACATAACATATCCAAGTGGAAGAAAACTAAGCTTAGAAAGTGCTGTAAGAATGAACATAGTAACAGGAATAAATCAAGCATGTGGCAAACTACAATTAATAAGAGCGGAAGAACTAGAATGGGACTTAATGGAACTAACAGCACACATAGGAGCCAGACCAGAACACACAGTATGGCAAGGAAAAATAGTAAGTAGAAGTGGAAAAGAAGGATATTTAAGTCTAAGAGACATAGGATATGGAGAAGCCAAAGGATTTAAAGGAGTAAACTGTAGACACGATTGGAGACCATATTATGAAGGAAGTACAAGAACATATACAGACAAAGAATTAAAAGAAATGGCAGAAAAAACAGTAACATATAAAGGAAAAGAAATTCCATATTATAAAGCAACACAAATACAACGAGAAATGGAAAGACAAATAAGGCAAGACAAAAAAGACATAGCAGGACTACAAGGAAGTTTACTAAGCAATAGTAAAGATATAGACATAAAGAAAATAAAAGAAGAATTAAGACAAGCTAAAACAGTAATGCAAACACACAATACAACATTAAATGAATTTTTAAGACAAACAGGATTTAGGAAAGATAGTAGTAGATTGACAGTTGGAGTAAATAAAAAAATAGAAGAAAAAATAACATTAGATTATAAAGACATAACTAAGGAAATATTACATAATAAGAATAAAAAGTATAAAGTAAAAGAACAACAATATTTTATTGACGAAAACAATAATAGATATAATGTAGATGGTAAAAATGTAATAATGAAACCAACAGAAAAAGAAAAGGAAGTTGCAAATATATTGGGTAAAATATATGGTGGAGAAGTTAGAATTATTCCTAGAATAAATAACCCACTAAATATAAAAACACCAGATTATATAATAAATAATGAAAAGTTTGACTTAAAAGAAATTACAGGTAAAGGAAAGTATGTAATACAAGGAAATATAAAAGGAAAAGAAAAACAAGCAAATAATTTTATTATAGATATTACAAACACAGAACTCAAAATTAAAGAAGCAAAAGAACAAATACATAATATTTATAATTCAAAACATTACATGTGGCTAGATAAGATATTTTTAATAAAAAATAAAGATATACTTAATGTATATAAAAGAAATAATTAAGAAATCAACTGCGAACCTAGAGGCTCTCAATTGACTTCTTTTAATAATATTATTAACTTAATTATACATTAAATTAAGCTAATAATCAATAGTATATGTTGAAAATATTGGTATTATGCGAATTTTTTTATATGCCTTTTTACTTGTTACAGGCGAAAAAGAATAACAAAGGAAGAAGTCTAACTCAAAGACTTAAAATGGAGGTAAAATATGGAAGAAAACAAAGAAACTGTAGAAGATGTAAAAATTGAAGAAACAGGAAAAGAGGTTACTCAACCAAAAAATGAGGAAGAAATAGAAAAAACTTTCACACAGGAAGATGTAGACAAAATAGTAAAAGAAAGACTAAAAAAAATTCCTAGTAAGGAAGAATTAAAAGCATTCAAAGAATGGCAAGAAACACAAAAAACAGTAGAACAAAAACAAGCTGAAAAAGAAACAGAATACCAGAAAGCATTATCAGAAAAACAAAATCTAGTACAAGAAAATCAAGTATTAAAAGCAGGTGTAAGTATAGATGATGTTGATTATGTAGTATTTAAAGTTTCAAAAAAAGAAGGAGATTTTGAGGATAACTTACAAGAGTTTTTAAAAGAAAATCCAAAATACTTAAAAAATGAAGGGACAGAAGAAAAAGAACTAAAAGCAACTGGAACAGCAGTTAAAACAATAAGTTCAAAAGAAAGTGGAGTAATGGCAATATTAAAAGCCAAATATCCAGAAATATATAAATAAAAGGAAGGAATGATTAATTATGGCTAATCCAATAGCAACAAATGGAACACATAAATCACAAGAAAGGTACACAAATGAAATAGTACCACTAATAAGACAAGAATTTTCAATAAGAAATGACTTCAGTAGAGATTATGAAGGAGATCCAACAGTAGGAGCAGTAAAAATACCAACAAGAAATGGAGATATAAAATTATCAGATTATGACATATTAAACGGTATAGAAATGACACAATCAGCAACAGACTATATTGACATATTAATAGATAAAGAGAAAGCATTTAGTGAATTAATAGATGGATATGAGGCAGATGTAGTACCAGACAATATAAGAGCCCAAAGACTAGAAAGTGCAGGATATATTGTAGGAAAAGCACTAGAAGAATCAGCAATAAATGCGTTAGTAGAAGGAGGAACAGTATCAGATGATGTAACACCACTAACAAAAAAAGACGTTTTTGAAAAAATAGCAAAAGAAGTAAACAACATGAAAAAAAGAGGGATAAAACCAGCAGAAATGAGAATAGCAGTATCAGCAGACACAGAATTGTTATTATTAACAGATGACAAATTCTCTAACACAGCCTCAACAGTAGGAGCTGACTTAGTAAGAGAAGGAGTAATAGGAAAAGTAGCAGGAGTAGCAACAAAACCATGTTATATGTTACCAGAAGATGTAGAATTTATAATATACGCAAAAAGATGGTGT
>CAOSZT010000096.1:0-217 GCA_948528155.1 uncultured Clostridia bacterium
ATAATTACTTACAAAAAGAAGCAAAGATAAATGTAGATAGAAGAACAATAAAAAGATATTTAGACATTTTAGAAAAAGCTAAAATTATCTATTCTTGTGATTTATTCGATATAAAATCAAAATCGGTGTTAAAGGGTGAAAAGAAATACTATCTAGCAGACTTAAGCATTTATTATTCGCAAAATACTGATAATAGAATAAATTATGGACCAGTTCT
>CAOSZT010000096.1:244-8030 GCA_948528155.1 uncultured Clostridia bacterium
CAAGAATTATAAACTTTCTGTAGGTTATATTGGAAAGCTAGAGTGCGATTTTATCGCAAGAGCAAATTATGATGATTACTATTATATTCAAGTTTCTAAAGACATTAGCAATAAAGATACTGAAGAACGAGAATATAGACCATTTTATATGATTAAAGAGCTATATCCAAGATATTTGTTTACTATGGATATGCTACTTCAAAAAAGAGATGGCGTAAATCATGTGAATATTGTTGATTTTATTTATAATAATAAAAATTTGTAAAATTTTCTACTGGATTATGAATTTTCAAGAAAAAAGATTTGGAGAGATGAAATTATAAGGTGGATGTAAAAGAATATTTAATAGATAATAAAAAATTAATGAAAGAATGGGATTATAATAAAAATATTAATCTTAATCCAAAAAAATTATCTAAATACAGTAATAAAAAAGCATTTTGGATATGTAGTAAATGCAATCATAACTGGATGGCAAGTATTTCTACTAGAAGTGCAGGACATGGATGCCCTGCATGTAGTGGACGAGTAGCAACAAAAGATAATAATTTAGAAAAAGTTGCTCCTAATTTAGCAAAAGAATGGCACCCCATAAAAAATGGTAATTTAAAACCAACAGATGTCTTGCCTTATTCAGAGAAAAAAGTATGGTGGCAATGTAAGAGGGGGCATGAATGGAAAGCAAGTGTAAGCAATAGATATCAAGGAAGAAACTGCCAACAATGCTCTTATGAGTTGAGAACTTCATTTCCTGAACAATGTTTATTGTTCTATCTTTCAAAATTTTATTATACAGAATCAAGGAAAAAAATTAGTAATTGGGAAATTGATATTTATTTGCCTGAATATAACATTGGAATTGAATATGATGGTATAGCTTATCATAAAAGATTAAATTTAGAGAATAGAGAAAAAAGAAAAGAAAGTGTGTTAAAAAACGAAAATATTAGATTAATAAGGATAAAAGAAGATTATAAAAAACAAGAAGAAGATAATGATGTTATATATTTTATTGTGGATCATAAATATTCAAATTTGGAATTTGCTTTGAACAAATTATGCTATAAAATCAGTCATATTACCAATAAAAATATAATATTTGATATTAATCTTGATAGAGATAGACAAAAAATATATAAAAATTATATCTCTTATGAAAAGAAAAATAGTTTTGCTACAAAATTTCCAGAATTATTAAGATTATGGAATTATGAAAAGAATGAAAACTTAATACCTGAATATTTTTCGTATAATAGTAATAAGTCAGTTTGGTGGAAATGCAAAAAATGTAGTGGCGAATGGAAAGAAAGTGTAATAAATGTTGCGAAAGGTAATCGTTGTCCGTTTTGCTCTGGTCATAGAGTTTTAAAAGGATACAATGACCTTGAAACTTTAAATCCTATTCTAGCAAAAGAATGGAATTATGAAAAAAATGATATTTTATTACCTAGTATGGTAACTTGTGGAAGTAATAAAAGGGTATGGTGGAAATGTAAAAATGGACATGAATGGTTTGAAACGATAAATCGAAGAAACAAAGATACTGTATGTCCATATTGTTCTGGAAGGCATAAATCTATTCCATTAAAACAAGAACAATGGCTAAAGAATTATAATCTTGCAAAAAAATATTTTGAAGAT
The DNA here is from genome assembly GCA_948528155.1 of uncultured Clostridia bacterium. Lineage (GTDB taxonomy): Bacteria > Bacillota > Clostridia > TANB77 > CAG-508 > CAG-269. The sequence continues at coordinate 1,886 of CAOSZT010000096.1, forward strand.
AATGGAAACCTTAATATAAATTCAAAATATATAACTAAAGATGGTATTAAGTTAGGTAGTTGGATTAGAACACAACGAGTATCATATAAGAATAAAAGTCTAACAGATGAAAGATACAAATTACTATGTAATATTAATATGGTATGGAAATTAAATCCTGGAGTCAAAAAGGAGAAATATTATAATGAAAAATTATAAAAAGAAAATGATGTTTTAAAAATGAAAGGAGAAGCATAGATGGCAAAAGAATACTTTGATTTATTAGATGAAAATGGGAATAAAACAGGAAAAACAAAATTAAGAAGTGAAGTTCATAGAGATGGAGATTGGCACAAAGCAGTACATATATGGATTATAAATAGTAATGGTGAAATATTATTACAAAGAAGATGTGCAACAAAAGATAGTAACCCTAATATGTTAGATATATCTAGTGCAGGACATTTATCTGCTGGAGATGACTCATTATCTGGAGCAATAAGAGAATTAAAAGAAGAACTTAATTTAGATGTTGAACCAGAAGAATTACAATTTATAAAAACTTTAAAAAGAAGTTCCAAATATACAGCTACTTTTATAAATAATGAATTTGATGATTTATATATTTTAAGAACTAATAAAAGAATTGAAGATATGAGATTTCAAAAAGAAGAAATATCAGAAATATTCTTTGTACCATATAAAAAATTTAAAGAAATGGTAACTAATAAGCAACCAGATTTATTAATGCATACTGAAGAATTTGAAATTCTATTTAATATGTTTGATAATGAATTTGGAAGATAAATAATTTGTAGGAGCATTATAGTGGAAAATGATCAAATAGAAGAATTAGCTGTTAATATTATAGAACATGAAATCTTAAAATATAGTGATTTAAAGTCAAATATTACAAAAGGAGATAAAGGAATTTCTTGGGATGGATATATAACTGTTTTTGATGGTAAAGGTAGAGGTAAAGATAATTTTGAATACAAAATTGATGTGCAAGTTAAAGGAAGAATTGTTAAGAAAATTCAAAAAGGAAACACTAAATTCTCTATTGAAAAGGCTCATTTAATAAATTATCAAAAACAAAATAGTGGAACCTTACTCTTATTGGTAGATATCGTTGATAGTCTAACATACCAAATTTATTATGCAAATTTATTACCTGTAGATTTAAAACAATTGATAGAAAGCAATAAAAGCAAAGCAAAAAAACCTAAAGTAAGTATTTTACTAAAACCAATAAAGGATTCTTCAGTTTCATCTTTGAAAAATATATGTAGAAATTTTGCTCTAAATTCTAAAAGGCAAATGGGAATACCTATAAAAGATTTAAGTGAGTTAAAAAATATTGATACTATTGAATTTAAAGTTATTTCAGAAAATGGAAAACACTTTGATTATATACTTAATAATGATGTATATACATATGCAATACTTAATGATGAATTAAAAACAATGGTAGCATTGCCTAAAGGTGATTTTGTAGCAATACAAAATAAGATAGAAAAAAATATTCAAATAAAAGAAAAAATATACTATACTTCTTACATGTTAACAAGACAAAAAGATCATGAAACTATTACAATGGGAAAAGGAATTGTTTTTAACTTTGAAAGCAGAAAAATTAATTTTAGCTTTCAAGGAACATTGCAAGATAGAATAACAGATATGGAGTTCTTTATAGACTTAATTAAAAATAAAACCGTAACGATAAATGGAGCTACTTTAAATTTACCAGAGTATAAGAAAGATATAAATGAAAAAAACAAACTTATAGAAGATTATAGCAAGAAAGTTAATGACCTGAAAATGTTAAGGGATAAGTTCTTAGAACTCAAGATTGACTTTAAAGAAGATATCGATAAATTAGATAAACAAAGTAGAAATAATTTATTACTATTCAAAAAAATTTTTTGTGATAGCATTGTACCAACAAATATAAATATACAACAAAGTGGAGTACATTTTATAAGAATAGGCAATTGTTATATAGCTGTTCTAGCACAAAAAAATAAAAATGAAGAATTAAAAATATATAATTATTTTGGAGAACTAAAAGATATTATTAGTGTTGTTATCTCTAAAGAAGGAGAAAAACCTTCTGCTGAAAACAGGACAAGTCCATATTTTGTTATGAGTTCTGAGGATATACTTAAATTTTCAAATTTTAACTCAGAAGTGATTTTTAATTCACTTAATGTTATTCAAAATTTTGAAAATCAATCTGATTATATAAATGCCTTTATGCTAGAATTACTGAAAGCGTATGATAAAGATAATAAAAGAAAAGATATATTAGATTTGGCAGATAAAATTAATAATTTGCTAATGCAAAATGAAATAAGCATAACTAACCAATTAAATAAATTTCAAATTATAAAAAGAAAAAGAGATTTTAAGCCAGATGAAAGAAATATCTTGCTAGATTTAAGAAATAATTTAGAAAAAAATGATTATTTTAATAATAATCAATGTGGCATAGCGATTTTATTAGAAAATAAAAATGATTATGAGTTTTATCATAATGCTATGGATAAAGAAACACAAAAAGAATTTGATACTTATCCGATTACTAATCTAATAAATAAAAAGTAAAGGAGCTAAATTCGCTCCTTTTTAGTTTATCTAATTCTATCTTTCTTCTTTTTCTCTTGCATTTCTTCAGCTTGTTTTCGTTCTTCTTCTAGCTTTTGATGAAGTTCAAATCTCTTAATTTTTTCTAATCTTAATTCTATATTATCACAATGCTTTATTTCTTCAGCAAGTGGTGTTATCTTTTTAGAAATTTCTACAATCTGACTTTCAATACTTGCCTTTTCATCTTCTGTTTTTGCTCTTTTATGCTTTTTCCATAAATTTTCTCTCTCACTTTTCAATGGGTTAATTTTTTCATAAGAAGATTTTTGATAATCTAGCAATTCTTGTTCTGTATTGATATTATTTTTACACACAAATCTAACTTGTTTAGAAAATTCATCCATTTTCTTAATTGCACTTATTAATTCTGGCGTCATTTTCGTTATATTAGGTTTTGAGACGATTTCTATATTGATACCGAGTAATTTCTCATAGTGAAAAATTAAATATGAAATAGAGCCTTTAAATTGCAAATGATTTTGTTTTTCATTGTTATATCTTTCATAACTTCTGTTAGCTAATAAATATGGAGCTGGAGAATATGGATATTCGGGCTGTGTTTCTAATATTCTTTTATAAATATTTTCTTTTGAGTAATTATTTCCAAATTGTCTTTCAATTCTAGTATTTCGTTTATATGGCTCTCTTCTTATAGACAATGTTTCGTTTTTGTCTGTAACAATATAATCTAAATCTTGTAATATTTTAATAAATTCGTTATAGTCTTTAGCATTTGCTATTGCATAATCTATACTATCTTTCATAAGTTCCTTATATAAGCTACTTGTAGCATATTTATTGTATTTTTCTTCTTGTTTCAAAACACTTAGTCCATATTCTTCACAAAGTTTATCTGAAGCCTTTCTCATTAGAGCATAGTCTTTCTTTGTATTACAAAACTTCTTACCATCTAAAAATGAAACAGAGTTTAAAACAAAATGGTTGTGTAGGTTGTCTGTGTTTAGATGAGTAGAAACTACTATTTGAAATTTATCTCCCCATAGTTCTTCAGCGAGTTTAATTCCAATTTCATGTGCTTGTTCTGGTGTTACTTCTCCTTTTACAAAAGATTGTACTCCATGAAAACATTGTATTCCAGTTGTCTTGAAAAATTGCTTTTTAATATTTCTCATTTCTTGTAGAGCAGTATCAGGCATACAATTTATACCTGATACATATAATTTTTCTTCTGTTTTTTCTCCGATTTACTGCATATTCTATTGTAGTATCTAATCTATCTCTTACCTTCCATATTTTTGTTACTGCCATAATCTATTACCACCCACTTACATTCTTTTCCTTTTGTGGTATAAGATAAACTTCTTGTAATGCTAGTATAAAATTTTGTATTTGATTTAATAAAGGATTTATTTTATCTTCTCTCATATATCCTTGATATTTATTATAAGTTCTTGCCATTTGATTTAAGTTTGTTGCCATACCTCGAAGTTGTGAAAGTATCTCATAAAATTTTTCATCTGGTTTTTCTTTTAGCTGATAATCTAAAATTATTTTTCTAAAAAATTCTGATTTATTCAAGCCAGACCTTTTAACTTTCTCATTTAGAATTTTGTTTTCATCTTCATTTAAAAACACATTGATTTTTATATTTCTATTTCTCATTTTTTCATCTCGCTTTCTGTTTTTTCTTATTAGGGTTTGGGACTTGTCCCATTCCTCTTTAGTATTTGTGGCGTGAGTACAAATACGTTGCTTGCATATTCAAGAAATTTAGAAAGTACTCACTTTAAAATTCCTATTTTTTTGAAGAAAAAGTATGATTCTTTACCACCTAAAAAGAAAATTTCTCTTTCTTCTATCGATTGCATATCGTAATAAATTTGTACCAATTTTGAAAGTGAAAAGCATTCTTCGTTTGATAAATTTCTGCCTTTAATATCTCCTTCTAGTATCCAAGTTAAGTTTTCATTTTGTTCTAATATTTTGTTATATTCGTTTTTTAACTCTGCATATTTTTCATTATTATCTTTTAAATATCTTCTACTATTTTCTAAATATTCTTCAAACATATCTTCATATTCTTTATAAAAACTTTCTATTTTTTCCATAACTTTAACCTCCATTTTAAACATAAATTAACTCATTAAATATAATTTCTTCTACACGATTTTTAATATTATTCATTCTGCAAACCCATTCTATTTGATTATTAGCTTTTAGTTCTTCAGTTATATTTTCTTGTTCTATAAATTGTTTCATTAACAAATTAAATCTTTCATTTGCTGTTTTATCTATTTTTAATAAATGACTTCTTAATTTATTTTCAACCCATAAAATTGTATAATCTACTTTTTTATGCTCTAGCAAATACTTTAATCTTAACTTTCCATATTTACCAAGTTCATTAGCTTTTACACTAGCTGAATCAACTAAATTTGGAAAGTAATAATCACCTTTTCTTATATATTCAATACCAGTTTTCTCATCAATAAACCTTTCTTTTAATTCATTATTATCCATATCTAACTTCTCCTTTTTTAATTTTCATACAAATTATTTGCATATAAAAAATCTAAATTATCATAATGCCTCTGCTCATAATTTTGATAACTGTTTTTCTTTCCTTTATAGTTATAATTATTATTGTTATAGTTAGGTCGTAAATTTTCCGTGTCGTGAGTCGTAGATTTTACGATTCGGGACTCGTAATTTTTACGAATCACTTGTATGAGATTTTCATCATGGTCTATTTTTCCAACATAGATTAAATTAGGCTTATTAGAACCTTGCTTTTTCTCATTTATTAGCTTACATTCCTTTAATTGATTAAATGCTTTTGTAACAGTTTTATCAGATAGATTTAGTTTTTCTTGAACTTCTTTTCTCGTAAATATTAGAAAAACTTTTTCATCTTCATCAACCCAATTATTTCTAGCTGATAATGTTAGTCTATTTAGTAAAAATCCATAAAGAATTTTACTGTCTGAATTTAACTTATCTTTATATTTTGGATTGAAGAATAATTCCATTGGTATTTGATAATATAAATGCTCAAAGCATTCATTAGCTTTATATGGTATAAATTCCATTTTTCATCCTTTCTGATAAATGGAATAGGAATAATAATAAATAAAGGGATTATTTGATAGACTTATCAAAGATTAAAAATTTTCCCGACATGCAATCCCGACATTTTATATACATTTTAGGGTATTTTTTAGAACTTTTCAAAACTGTTCCAAAATTCCTTTCAAATTGGCACTTTTACCGAAATTACGCAAAAAAATACAGGTTAGAAATTTGATTTCTAACCTGATATTTTGGTGCAGATGGCCGGAATCGAACCGGCACGGTTTATTCAACCGCAGGATTTTAAGTCCTGTGCGTCTACCAGTTCCGCCACATCTGCATAAAATATTAAACTGGCTTCAACAAATGATATTATAATATTAAGTAAAAAATTTGTCAATACATTTTTTAAAATTTTCAAATTTTTTTATAAATTCAAAAGCTATTGACTTTTATAATAAAAAGTATTAAAATTATAAATATAAAA
>CAOSZT010000097.1 GCA_948528155.1 uncultured Clostridia bacterium
TATTTTTTCATTTTTCTATTGACTTTTCATAGTTGGTCTCCTTTATCTGGCATTTTATAAAAATAATTTTACTATTTTTATATTGGGAAATTTTATTTGCGAAATTTATGCTTTTTTCGCTATTTCAACTATTTCTGTAAATGCTTTTGGATCACTTACAGCTATTTCAGCTAACATTTTTCTGTTGATTGTAATATTAGCTTTTTTTAACCCTGCAACCATTTTGCTATATGTAGTTCCATTCATTCTAGCAGCAGCATTTATTCTTGTTATCCATAATTTTCTAAAATTACTTTTTTTATCTTTTCTTCCTACATATGCATAAGATAAAGATTTCATTACTGCTTGATTTGCATTTCTAAATCTATAATGTTTTGCTCCATAATATCCTTTTGCTTGTTTTAATATTTTTTTATGTCTTGCTCTTGTTGTTCTTGCTGTTTTTACTCTTGCCATTATTTTCACCTTTCTTTCTTAACTTTGTTTTTTATATTTTATCCACCATATGGTAATAATTTTTTTATTGTATTTTCACAAGTTTTACTTGCATAGGCATTTTGAATTTTTCCTGATTTTTTTTGTCTTTTTGTTTTATTTGCTAATAAATGTCTTCTGTTTGCTTTTGTTCTTTTTACTTTTCCTGTTGCTGTTAATGAATATCTTTTTTTAGCTGCTTTATTTGTTTTTAATTTTGCCATAATTTTCCCCTCCTTAAAAAATTTATATACAAAGTTACTGTATTTATTTTACAATTAACTTAATTTTTATATTATGCTTTTTTAGCTAAAATTGTAAACATATTTCTTCCTTCTAATTTAGGACTTTTTTCTACTACTGATATGTCTTCTAATTTTTCTATAAATTTATTTAACACATTCTCTCCAGCTTTTGAATTGTTTACTTCTCTTCCTCTAAATCTTACTGTAATTTTTACTTTGTTTCCATCTTGTAAGAATTTTCTTGCATTTTTTGATTTGAATTCAAAATCATGTTCTTCAATGTTTGGAGTAACTCTTAATTCTTTTAGTTCTAAAGTTTTTTGTTTTTTCTTTGCTTCTTTTTCTTTTTTAGATTGCTCAAATTTGTATTTTCCATAATTCATTATTTTACAAACTACTGGTTTTGAATTTGGTGAAACTAGTACTAAATCTAAGTTTTCCTCTACTGCTTTATTTAGAGCATCTTTTGTTGATATTATTCCTAGTTTTTCTCCATTTACTCCTATTAATTGTACTTCTTTTTCTCTGATTTGACCATTTATAGGTAATTCTTGTTTTATATTAAAACACCTCCATTAAATTGCTTTTGCAATAAAAAAATTGACTTTTGTTACAAGTCAATCAACACAAATAAACATAGTTTTTTAAACTCAATTTTATTTATTTCTAACCTTTTGCTTTTTTATAAACTTTTAATTTATAAAATTGTGCTAAGGTGAGAAGGTATTGCTTCTTCTTGTAACTTGCAATATTATATCACAAAATTCTTATTTGTCAACGAATTTTTTAATATTTCTTGAATTATTGCCACTAGCTAATACTATTTTATTGTTGAGTAGCTGAAACAAATTGATAAATATACTTTTTTAGAGTTTTAACGTTCGATTGTAATGAAAATTAGAATTAGTTAGGCTTTCGAATGAGGAATGTTCACGGTACCTGAAGAATGAAGGGGGTCTGAGTGAAAGAGGCTCATGAGAAAGCCTTACTAATTCTTTTTGAATGAAATGAGTAGGTAAAACTCTAAAAAAGTATATTTATCAATTTGTTTCAGCGGTTAATTTATTTGCAAACCACTATCAAGCAACAATTAGGAAGTAAAATAAACAAAAAATAAATAAATTCATAAATATTATATGAATTTATTTATTTTTACTTATTCTATGCTCTAGGATGAGTTTTTTGATATATATCTTTTAGTCCTTCATCTTGAAATTGCATATATACTTGTGTTGAAGAAATATCTGAGTGTCCAAGCATTGTTTGAATAGATTTCAAATCTGCACCATTTTGTAATAAATGTGTAGCAAATGAATGTCTTAAAACATGTGGTGTAATATCTTTTGTTATATGTGCTTGTTCTTTATAATATTTTATTATTTTCCAAAATCCTTGTCTTGTTAATCTTTGTCCATTAACATTTACAAATAATGCTTTTTCATTGTCATTTTTTAGTAATATTTCTCTTGCATCATCAGTATATTCTTTTAATGCTTCTAAAGACATTTTTCCTAATGGAATTGTTCTTTGTTTGTTTGCTTTTTTACAATTTACATATCCTTCTTGAAAATTAACATCATCTATATCTAAAGATATTATTTCTGTAACTCTCATTCCTGTGGCATATGCAAATTCTAGCATTGCCTTATCTCTAATTCCCTTTAAATCTATATCTTTTGGTTGTTCTAATAATAGTTCTACTTCTTTAGATGTTAAAACACTTGGTGTTCTCTTTTCTACTTTTGGTGATTGTATATTTCTTGTTGGATCTTTTTTTACTTTTCCTTTTTTTAATACATATTGATAAAAAGATCTAATTGATGCTATACATCTTGATATTGTTGATGGTTTTTTCCCTAGTTCTTCTAAATATTCTATATAATTTTGCATGACTTCTTCATCTACTTTATTATATGAAACTTCACAACCTTCTATATATCTTCTGAATTGTTTTAAATCTCTTTTGTATGACTGTAATGTGTTATTTGATAATTTTTTATCACTTTCCAAAAATTCAAAAAAAAGTCTTAATTGTTTTTCCATTTCTATTACCCCTAAATTCAAAATATTTTATTTACATAAATTATGTATATGTTATATCAAAATATTTAAAAAATGTAAAGTATTTTTAAAAATATTTTATAAAATTTTTCAAAATATTTGTAGAAATTAATATTTCTACAATTGATGATATACATAAAAGTAATAACATAATAGCTGAAAATATAGTATGCCTAAGGACTTCAATTTTTATGTTGTCTTTGTTCCTATCTTTTACTATAGATTTATATAATTTGAATCCGACTCACTGCAATTGCTATTATACTTGGTATAAAAATTATATTTTGTAACAATAATGTTATTAATATAAATGATATTCCTTTTCCAATTCCCATTATTGTTGTTATTGTTGCAATCGTATATCCTAAGCAAAACCCTCTATATAATATAATTCCAAAAACAACTGGTATTCCTATTACTGTGGTTCCAAAAAACCATAAAGTTACTGCTAAAAATATATTTCCAAATATACTTGTTTTTAAAATTTTTATACTTTCTATATTTTCTGTGTTTTTTAACTTTTCTATAAAATTATCTAAATATGATGTTATTTCAGATATTTGTGTTTCTTGAGTATTATTTATAAACATTACTCCTAGAAAAATTCCTATTAAAAATATTAATGTAATTACTATATATTCTTTACTATTATTTGTTATATGCTCATATATTGTATTTTTTATATTTAATCCTTTTCTTTTTGTTTTTCTCATAAAAAAATCTCCTTATTCAAATACACTTTTATACATAATGTGTATTCAATAAAGAGATTTTTAGAACTTTTTTCATATTTTATTATATTTTTATTAATTACATAATTTTACCATAATTTCCTCCACCACCAGATTGTACTTTGGATTGACCTTTTCTTGCCTTATCAATTGCATTTGCGACTTTTTCTCCCACAATTGCTTCTATATCATCTTTTGACATTTTATGTAATATATTCATTTCAGTTTCAAAATTATTTAATAATTTCTCAATTGTTTTTCCTCCTACTCCTGGAATAAATCCAAGAGGTACTTGATATATATATGGTGGTCTATTTTCTGGACTTTTAGTTTCTTTTTTGTCTTTTATTAATTCAATTCTGTCAAAAACTCCAAAAGTTACTTTATTACTTCCACATTTCGGGCATACTAAAATTGGCTCTTTTGTTTCTATACAAGAATCACAATTATCACAATATGTTCTGTGATATTTTCCAAGCTTTGGATCTAATCCATAATTTGCAATTACTTTTCTTCCTTCTTCATTTTTTAATGCCTTTACTACTTCTTTAAATGATATGTCCTCTACTTGCATTTTATTATATTCTCTTGCAATTTTAGGAAGTGAATGTGCATCTGAATTTGTCAAAAATGTCTTATTTTCTAATTCTGAAATTTCATCAGCTAAAAATGTGTCTGAACTTAGACCTAATTCTACAGCAAATATTTTATTATATTTTTCTTTAAAAATATCTTGTAATCTATTAGTACAATTTCCATAATAACTTTTAAATGGTGTAAATATATGTGCTGGTATTAAAATTCCATTGTATTTTTCAACAATATCTATTAATTCATAACCAGATATGTTTGATCTCTGTGTACTTAATGTTATATTTTTTATGTGTTTACTCATTTCTTCTGAAAATGCTTTTATATCTTTTAAATGTGGAAAAAAGCATATGTTATGAGCTGCTCCACATTTTCCATTTCTTCCTTTTTCAGATGTCTCTACTTCGCTCCCTAATAGAATACATACTTTATCTTTATATATAATACCTCCATCTTTTAATTCATATGCCTCACCTGTATTTAAAAAGTTTTCGATGTCTTCAATTACATATGGTGATGCACAATCTATTATACCACAAATATTAATTCCTTTTCTATCTACACATTCTCTTGCAATATTGGCAAAATTTAGGCTCTTTGCTGCAGTTATTTTGATTGGTTTTCCACTTTCTGATCTTCCTATGTGTATATGTAAGTCTGCAAATATTTCATACATCATTTTTCCTCTTTCTTTTTATAATTATTATTTTACTTTTCTAATTCTAAGTTCAAAAGTTTATTAACATATTATATATTACTTTGACTTGTAGCAATTTGTTTTCTTTCTTCTATATCATTAAGAATTTTTTTTGTTGTTTCTTCTGTAAATAATGGTCTATTATTTTTCATGTTTTCTTCAAACATTTCTTCTTTTATTTTATTGTATTTTTTATCCATTAAGGCATCAATTTGAGGCTCATACTGATTTGCAATTTTTTTTATAAATTCTATTAATTCATCAGTTTCATTATATAATTTTGTTAATTTTTTAAGAGCTTTCATTTCAACAAATTCACCCATATCAATTTCATCTATCATATTTATAAATGTAGTAAATATTTCAATATATCTATTATATTTACCTTTTAAATTTCTATGTATTAATAACACAATTGCTTCATCTGGTTTAAATCCTATTCTTTCTGGTCTATCTAATAACATTCCTCCAAATTGCTCTACTAATTCTATAATATCACTCTCTTTTTCTCTATTTTTATTACCATTATATCTATTTACTTCTTCACATATTTTACAAAACTTTTGATCAAATCCTAATGTTTGTAAATATTTTGCTCCATTTTTAGCATAATTTTTTATTTCATCTAAATTTCTAACATTTTCAACTTTTTTACAATTACATAATAAACATGCTGTTAATACTATATTTTCATCTAAATCTAATTTATTATATTTTAAAAATAATCTTGCTAATTCTGTTTTTACAATAATAGTTTTGTCAAAATAAATTTTTTCCTTTTTTGATAAATAGTAAACTATCTCCATTTTTGCTGCCAAATTTTCCTCATTTAATATATAATCTGCAAATGTATCCATAAGACAACATCCTTCCATTTTTCTTTTGATTTACAATCTTCTACAATTCTATTATAAATTAAGCAATTGTTTTTTTCAATAATTTTGTTAAAATTATATATTACATTTTCATTACATTTTTTGGTTATTTCCGCATTTATAGCGGAAATAATAATTGTAGCATATTATATATTTTGTATTGCATTTCTCGCAAGTTCATCACATCTATTATTATATTCATTATCACTATGACCTTTTACTTTTATAAATTTAATATTATGTATTTTAGTTAAATTATAAATTTCTTCCCATATTTCTTTATTTTTTACTGGCTCTTTATTAGCTGTTTTCCAATTATTTTTTTGCCAATTATAAATCCATCCTTGAGAAAAGCCATTTACTAAATAAGCACTATCACTGTATAATTCGACTTCACATGGAAACTTAAGTAGTTTTAGCCCTTCTAATGCTGCTGTAAGCTCCATTATATTGTTTGTTGTATCTTTTTTTCCTCCTGATATTTCTTTTTTGTTTTGTTTATACATTAAAATTGCTCCCCAACCTCCTGGACCTGGATTTCCAGAACAAGCTCCATCTGTATATATTATTACTTTTTCCATATTTGTTTCCTTTCTTGTATTTCAATATATTTTGTGTTATTATATCAATATAGTACAAAATTAACAATAGCTTCCATGAAAGCTGTGTTAAAAATTTGAAAGAAGGTTTTTTTATGAGTAAAGTTTTAGGTATTGTTGCAGAATATAATCCTTTTCACAATGGGCATTTATATCATTTAGAAAATTCTAAAAAATTAACTAATTGTGATTTTTCTATTGCCATAATGAGTGGAAATTTTACTCAGAGGGGTACTACATCAATAATTGATAAATGGCAAAAAACAAAAATGGCTCTTTTAAGTGGTATAGATTTGGTAATCGAATTACCTGTATTATATTCAATTTCTAGTAGTGAAAATTTTGCTGATGGTAATATCAAAATTTTAAATTCATTAGGAATTATTGACTATTTAGCTTTTGGTTCTGAAACTGGAGATATTAATTTATTATCTAAAATAGCTAATGTTTTATTTTATGAACCTTGTGAATATAAAGAATTTCTTTCTCATGAATTAAAAAAAGGTCTTTCTTTTCCAAAGGCACGTGAAAATGCCTTATTAATGTATTTGAATGATAATACTTATTCAAATATTTTATCTTCTTCTAACAATATTTTAGGTGTTGAATATTTAAAAGCTCTTAAAAAATATAATAGTTTTATAAAACCTTTTTGTATTACTAGATTTAAGTCCGAATATAATAGTATTAATTTTTCAGATAATATTGCAAGTGCAACTGCTATTAGAACTTTAGTAAAAAATAAGAAGTTTGACATAATTAAAAACTTAGTACCTGAGCATACATATTCTATTTTAATGGAAAATATTCAAAAAGGAAATTTTGTTTCTGATTTACAGACTTTTGAAAAAGAGATTATCTATGTTTTAAGAAAAATGTCTATTGAAGAAATTGCAAATCTTCCTGATGTTTCTGAAGGTTTAGAATTTGCAATTAAAAAAGCTAGTAATTTGTGCAATAACTTGACTAGTTTACTAAATATTTTAAAGTCAAAAAGATATACTCAAACTAGGCTTCAAAGAATTCTTTTGTATGCTTTACTTGATATTACAAAAAATGACTTGGATATTTCTAAAAATATTTTGCCTTATATTAGAGTTTTAGGATTTAATAAAAATGGTAAAAACTTGATTTCTGAAATTTGTAAAAAAAATCCTCAACTTAAAATAATTACTTCTGTTAAGAAATTTATTGATTTTAATTATGATGATGATTTAAAACAGTTGTTAGATAAAGATATTTTTGCTACTAATGTTTATACTATTGGCTTTGAAAAAAGTTCTTTAAATAATTGGGATTTTTCAAATGGAATTGTAAAAATTTAGATATTATACTACTGGTATTTTTCCATCTCCATATACAACTAAACATCTTGTTCTTTTATCTAACATTCCTATATCTGCTGCTAAACCATTTAATACAAAGTTAATTTCTGCTACATCTTTCTTTATCTTTCTGATTTCTTTTGTATGTTTTTCTAATATTTTTGTATGTTCTTGAACTTCTTTTTTTATCTCATTTATTTCTTTTGTGTGTTTTTCTAATATCTTTGTATGTTCTTGAACTTCTTTTTTTATCTCATTTATTTCTTTTGTGTGTTTTTCTAATATTTTTGTATGTTCTTGAACTTCTTTTTTTATCTCATTTATTTCTTTTGTGTGTTTTTCTAATATTTTTGTATGTTCTTGAACTTCTTTTTTTATCTCATTTATTTCTTTTGTGTGTTTTT
>CAOSZT010000098.1 GCA_948528155.1 uncultured Clostridia bacterium
CCCTCTGTCTCGTCCCCTCTGTCCTTTTTAGCAACGTCCCTCTTTCCCTTTTTCTCACCTAACTTCCATTTTCTCTTTTACATAGTTAAAGTCCCATTAGGAGTATTAGTAATAATCAAAATATCCTCTTCTCTGCCATTCTCAGCATTTACATAAACCAAAAACTCTCTATCATCAACTTTTCCCTTAAACTCATAACACAAGATTTCAGTTTTAAACTCAGTAGGAATAATAGCCAAGCCCTCTGACATAATATCTAAATTCTTATTTAAAAACTTCTTAGCCTCATCTTTATTTATCTTAACATTAGAAACATCTCTTAAAATATGATTATTCAAAAATCCAGTTGTCTCAATACCCAAAACCTCTCCATTATCTAAAGCAACCTTTACTTTAATCAAATCAGAATAAACAACAACATCATCTTGAATAAAAGCATAATTAATAGTAACAATTCCATTTTGTTTCAAATAATAAGTTTCTTTCATATTAGGAAAACCATGATCATTTAAAAATTGTTTTCCTTTTTCATTAGCCTCATCTTGAGAAATAACTTCAGTATTAACATCTCTATTAGAATTCATATAAACAATATGTCCACCCTTTTTAGAAACTGAAATATTAACATTATCTTCTGTTGATGTTTTTACAGAAAAATTATATTCTGGTATTACTGCATTTTCAGAATAACCTAAACTTTCTATTTCTTTAATATTATCATTTCCAATAAACTGAATAACCTTTTGTTTTGCATTTTCCTCATTTATATCCTCACCAGTTAGACCCTTTTTATCACTACCTATTAAATGCTCTGAAAAAGCTCCATCATATATTAAACCTGAATACTCATGAAAATTTTCTTCAAGATTGCTAAATCCATCTAAAGAACTTGTGCTTACTTGTTGTGCAAAAACAGGTTGTCCTTTATTTGTCAACTCATTCCACTTTATTTTTCCAGAATTTATATCTTCAGATAACTGATTTAAAGTATTTTCTAACTCAACACTATATGAATGTAAATTTTTTAAATTTTTTAAATCTTCATCTGTCAAACTTTCATTATAAATATTCTTTCTTGATAAAGAATAACTATAATCACTAACTTGATTTAAAAATTTTTCTGTATTTTCTAATTCTTGACTTTCAATTGGTAACTGTGCCAAATAAGCTTGAGCCAAATTTGCTTCCCTCCACACATTTGTTAAAGTCTCTGCTCCATGTTCTGGAGTACTTGAAATTAAAGATTTAGCTAAATATGTCTCAACATTTTGAACATAATCAACTAACTCATAAAAAGCCATATTATAAGAATTCTCTGATGCCTGTTTACTTTTTTTCTGACTGTTTATAATAACAGCCACTAAACATACTATAATAACTAAAAATATTGTAATAATACTTAGCATATGAGCCTTTTTTAATCTATCAATCCAACTTCCCATACCTAAAATCATCCTTTCAATCTACAAATTAAACAACAAAATCAGATCACTATTTTACACTATCTGACCTCCAACATCTTACTTACAAAATCTATGCTTTCCAATAGTCTTAACCAAAGGTCTTGACCAAATCCACTTATTAGTAGCAGTAGCTGGATTAAAATAATATACACAACCACCTGTAGGATCCCAACCATTCATAGCATCTTGAGCAGCTTTATACACTGTAGAATCCTGAGCAATAGCCGCATTAATTTGACCATCAGCAACAGCAGTAAAAGCTCCTGCTTGATAAATTACGCCAGAAATAGTATTTGGAAATCTTGAATCTTTAACTCTATTTAAAATAACAGCACCAACAGCAACTTGCCCCTCATATGGTTCACCCCTAGCCTCACCATTTATAGCTCTTGCCATTAATTGCACATCAGATGTATTTGTTGTTTTTGCTAAACTTACTGTATTTGTTTTACCTTTATCCACAAAAAATATACAAAATGTGGATAACATTATAAAAAAAACAATTAAAAACATTTTTATAATTTTCTTCACAAAATCACCTCAAACATTTATTAATCATATTTTGCATTATTTTTGAAAAAATATTCCTTTTTTTATAAATTTATGATATTAATATATAAATAAAAAGAAATAAATTTTAAAAAATCATAAATCAAAGGAGTAACTATGAAAAAAATACTAATATTTTATGCTTCATATGGTGGAGGACATCTAAATGCTGCAAAATCAATAAAAGAATGTATTGACACAAATTATAATAATTGTGAAACAGAACTAATAGATTGTATGAAATATATAAATAAACCAATAGAAAAAATCACAACAGCAGCATACAGAGAAATGGCAAAAAAGCTTCCTTGGGCTTGGGGAAAAATATACTCTGATTCACAAAAAGGTCCATTAGCACATATAACAACAAGATCAAATATGATATTTGCTATAAAACTTCTTAAATTACTTAGAAAAAAACAACCTGACTTAATAATTTCAACACACCCATTTGGAAGTCAAATGTGTAGCTATCTAAAAAGAAAAGGAAAAATAACATCAGAAATAGCAACAATAATGACAGACTTTTCACCACATGATCAGTGGCTTGTCGGAAATGAACATACAGATTATTTCTTTGTTGCACATGATAAAATGAAAAATTATTTAATATCAAAAAAAATCACTGAAAACAAAATATTTTCAACAGGAATACCAATATCAGAAAGATTTTCAAAAAAATACAATAAAAAAGAGATACTAAACCAATTAAAATTAGAAGAAGATAAAAAGACTATATTATTTTTTGGTGGAGGTGAATTTGGTTTAGGAAAAAGTAAAACTGTACAAATATTTGAAGACTTAGTAAAAAATTTTGATAATATACAAATAATTGCAATATCAGGCAAGAACGAAAAAATGAAATCAAGTTTTAAAAACATAGTAAAAGTTCACAACAAAGAAAAAAATGTAAAAATATTAGAATTCACAAACAGAGTTCCTGAACTAATGGCTATATCAGATTTAGTAATTTCAAAACCTGGTGGTTTAACAACCTCTGAAAGTTTAGCCTCAAATTTACCAATGATAATAATAAATCCTATTCCAGGTCAAGAAGAGGAAAATGCAGAATTTTTAGAAAAAAATTTCACTGGAATATGGATTAGAAAAAATGACTCTGCTTATGAAATTTTCAAAGATTTATTTTCTAATCCAGAAAAATTACAAAAAATGAAAAATAATACCAACATATTAGCCAAAAAACATTCAACAGAAGATATTTGCAAAATACTTTTAGACAATAACAAGTAACCAAATATAAAAAACACATAAAATACTTAGAGGTGTATTTTATGTGTTTTTCAATTGAATATTTATTATTTCTAAATCTCTCGTCTACCTTCTAAAGCTTTTGTTAAAGTAATTTCATCAGTATATTCCAAATCTCCACCAACAGGAATCCCATGAGCTATTCTAGTAACCTTAATTCCCAAAGGCTTAATCAACTTAGACAAATACATTGCAGTTGCTTCACCTTCAACTCTAGGATTAGTTGCTAAAACAACTTCATTAACTTGTCCATTCATAATTCTAGAAAGAAGCTCTTTAATTTTAATATCATCTGGACCAACACCATTCATAGGAGAAATAGAACCATGTAAAACATGATAAACTCCTTTAAACTCATGAGTTTTTTCCATTGCAATAATATCTCTAACATCTTCAACAACACAAATTAAAGACTCATCTCTTTTAGTATTTGAACAAATTATACAAGGATCTGTATCTGAAATATTATAACACTTACTACAATATTTTAAATTGTGTTTTGCATCAATTATAGACTTAATAAACTCATCTGTTTCCTCTTTAGAACAATTCAAAATATAAAAAGCAAGCCTAGCAGCTGTTTTATGACCAATACTAGGCAACTTTTCAAAACTCTCAATTAATTTTTCTATAGATGGTGAATATAATGACATTTTTCTTCTCCTTACATTAGCCCTGGTATATTAAACTTTCCAAACTCTTGACTTTGTGCAGAATCCACTTTTCTCAAAGCCTCATTAATACAAGTTAAAATCAAATCTTCAAGCATCTCTACATCATCAGGGTCAACAACATCAGGTTTAATTTTAATTTCTTTAACAAATTTCTCACCAGAAACTTTAACAGAGATTGCACCACCACCAGCAGTAGCATCAAATTCCTTTATAGCCAATTCCTCTTGAGATTTTTGAACTTCTGCTTGCATTTTCTTTACTTCTTTCATTACATTATTAATATTCATTCCGCCAAATCCTCCCATACCACCTGGGAAACCTCCTCTTTTTGCCATTTTAAATCCTCCTTAAAATAAATTATTCTATAACATTAAATTGTATATTAGAATCACTTGCCAATTTCTTTATATCATCCTCTGGATTATGTTGTACTACTTGTTTCTGAATATCTGTTATATACTTAATTTGCATATCTTTTCCACAAGCCATAGAAACCAAATTAGATATCTCTTTTAAATTTTCCTGTTTTTCTAAAAGTGTTTTTGCAAAAGAATTCAATCCTTTATTAAACTTTATTCCAACAGTACTATCATTAATTTGTTCAGCATTTGTATTAATCAAATTAGTATATAATAAAATTTTTCCATTTTGTTTCAAATCCTGAACTATCTTAGGCCAGCTTTTATTCAAATCATTTGAATAAGTTTTTGTAGTAGTATTTATCTTTTTTTCAACAAGATTTGTTGCTTCAGTTGTTGCATTTTTATTATTATAATTAGAATTATTATTACTTATATCTTTTATATTACAAGAATTTTCATTAGACTGTGATAAAACTTGTAATTTACCAGATTTTAAATAATTTTCTATTTTCTCAACTCTTTCCTCAATATCACTTCCACTTCCAATATCATTACTGCAAAGTTTGATAATTCCAGCCTGAAACATTATAGTCTTTTGAGTTGACCATTTAATATCATTTTCTAAATTTGACAACTCATAAATCAAATTAACCAATCTCTCTTTTGAAACTTTATCTGTTAACTGTTTTATATTACTAGCCTCTTGTTCACTATACAAATCAAGTCTTCCAGATGATTTAAAAACTAGCAAATCTTTAACATACTTAATAATTTCCCATAAAAAATTATCTAAATCTTTTCCTTGATTTAAAACGTCTTCTATACTGTTTAAAGCTTTATCAATATCATATTGAACTACAGCCTCAATAATACCATGTACAAAGGTTATTTTAGGAATACCCACTAAATCCTTAATTTTATCTTCATCAATTTTATTCTCTCCATCTTGAATACATCTTTCTAAAATAGATAAAGCATCTCTCAAAGCACCCTCTGCTAAAACAGCAATAATATTTAAAGCTCCTTCTGTAATTTCTATATTACTTTCATCACAAACAATTTTTAATCTTTTAATAATATCCTCATTAGCTATTCTTTTAAAATCAAATCTTTGACATCTCGAAAGTATAGTTGCAGGCAACTTTTGAGGCTCTGTAGTAGCTAAAATAAATTTAACATGTTCAGGTGGCTCTTCCAATGTTTTTAACAAAGCATTAAAAGCCCCTGATGAAAGCATATGAACTTCATCTATAATATATACTCTATATTTTGCTTTTGTAGGCAAAAAATTAACCTCTTCACGAATACTTCTAATATCTTCAACACTATTATTAGAAGCAGCATCCATTTCTACAATATCCGTAAGAGACCCACTAATTGCTCCTTTACAAATATCACACTCATTACAAGGCTCACCATCTTTCAGATCTAAACAATTAATAGCCCTTGCTAAAATTTTAGCAGAAGAAGTTTTCCCAGTTCCCCTTCCACCATTAAATAAATAAGCATGACCTACTCTATCTGTCAAAATTTGATTTTTAAGTGTTCTTGTAATATGTTCTTGACCAACAAGTTCTGAAAAAGTTATTGGTCTAAATTTTCTATAAAGTGCTGTGTACCCCAATTTTCTCACATCCTCTATATTCTAAACCAGCTATGTACCATTTTGGTCATAGTAATAAGTCCCTAAAAACTGAAATGTATAAAATTTAATCTCTCTATAGAAGGCAATCCACATAAAGATTTTCTACTTATTGCTGCTTCCTTCCAGACCTGACAAGGTTCGTAGGTCTCTATTGGATTACCTTCTATACAAAGATTAAATTTCATACTTCCGTAATTATATACTGTCTTGACAAATTTATCAAGTACTTTTTATAATCTTTTAAATACAATATTTTCTAAGTCTGTAAATTCCTTGCTTTGAACACCATTATTAACTACATCATCAATTGGCAATTCTAAATTAACTGGTGCTTTATATGATTTTCCTGAAGTCAAATTAATACATATGTCAAATGAAACTTTAACTTTTAAATCATTATTATCAATACTTAGTTTTTTTAATAAATCATAGTGATTTATTTCTACATCATCATTTGAAATATAATTCCCTAAATTATTAATAGCATATCTAAAAACAAGAATTCCCCCTTGATTAGATATTTTTAAATCTTTAATACTAGTTTCCATATCTCCTATATATTCTATGCTATCAACTTGATTTTCAGTAGTATTTCTAAAAATAACACTTTCAAAATTACTGTCAGGCTTTAATAATTTAACTTCACCAATCTTACTATTTTGTTGTATATTAAAATTTTCTAATTTTATACTTTGTATTGTCTCTGTCTTTTCATAATTATGATTTTTTTCTATATATATATAAATATCATTGTTTTGATTTACTTTTATATTCCATTTACTCGTTTTATCCTCACTATTATTTATGCCCTCAACACTACTTATTACTGATATTTTAGATAAATAAAAAGGCATATTAACTTCACCTTTTACATTATATCTAAATGATATGACAACTGTAATTAATAATATTACAAATATTATTAATATTAGCATATATATATTAAACTTTTTTGTATTTATCACTTTCTTTAGTTTTTCCATTGATTTTCCCTTCCTTTTCTTGTTTTATAATATATAACAGTTCATAATAAAATGCAAGAGTAAAACTACTTTTGTATTATTATTTAAAAATTTCACATCTTGTTTTGTAGCATTACATAAAACTCCAAAATATAAAGTGTACAGATATGCTTGAGCTAAAGCCTGTTTTCACCACACTTCACTGCAAATAAAACCACCTACTTTTTTAGTAAGTGTTTTTATAAAAAAATTAATAATATTTAGGTCTTATAATCATCCATATTATCCATAATCCACCTGTTATACATATCATAAATAAATCAAACAATACTGAATATCTTCTCCTATGTAAACCAGCAGAAGCAGATGAAGAAGTTGAGGATGAATTATTTATTATAATATTATCTGGATTTTTGCTTTTTAATTCTTCTACTTGTCTTCCACAATGAGTACATATTATTGCATCTTCTGGTATTTTTGCTGCACAATGTTTACAAAATTTAGTTTTTAATTGTGCTTCTTCCATTTTCAAATCCTCCTTTTATTGCTATTTTTTAAATTTTAATACATTAGCAAAGAGAAATTTGTCGAAATTTGTAATTTTTTTGTAAAATTTTGTAAGTCTGAAAAATTTTCAATAAAAAAATACAAACAACACTTGATACATACACATCAGTTTTTAAAGAATTTAGTAAAAATAACCTTGAAAAGGTAACACAATATTTTGAAGTACAAGGACTATAAAATACCTATTGCAGTAAATTAAATAAAAAAGTCATATAAACTATTGATATTTCAACAATTATATGACTTTTTTATCTGGTGTGCCTAGGCGGACTCGAACCACCATCGGTCGCTTAGGAGGCGACTGCTCTATCCTGCTGAGCTATAAGCACATTTTCATTTTAATTATACACTTAAATTTATGTTTTGTAAATATAAAATTTTTACTATTTTATAAATCCATTCATATTAAAAGGGGCTGTAAAAAAAGTCCCTAGAAAAATGAGATTTAAGTTATAATTT
>CAOSZT010000099.1 GCA_948528155.1 uncultured Clostridia bacterium
CTTAAAAACATTGAAATCTATGGAAATCCCCAGCGAAAAAAACTCATACAGGGCAGGTAATTAAGTTGAAAATTATCTGTCTTTTATGGTATAATCAAAACATCAATTAGGGAGTTATAACTATAAAGGAAAGATAAAAAACACATTCTGGTTGGTAGTCCAGAAGCAATATAAAATATTACCTATTTATTAGTAATAAAGATAATAGATATATTTTAGATATATTTCAATGCTAGAATAAATTTAGCATTGAAATTTTTTTATGCAAATTTATAAATTTTAGGAGGAAAAAATATGTCAAAAAAGGTGATTTTAGTAATTATTGTAATCATTCTATTAGGAGGAATAGGCTTTCTTTTGATTCCTAAAGAAGAGAAAACAAAAATAGGTAACCAAATTATGGGAGAATTAAAGGATAACAAAATAATATCTTCTAGCCCATCCAATACAAATGCAAAAATGGTATATATTGAACCAGGAAAAATAAGCAATTTTGACAAAGGCTATTATTATATTAAAGATGAAGAAAATAGAAGAAACATAAAATATTTTGATTATTCTGCAAAAAAAGAAATTTACTTGTGTAACAAGCCAAATTGTAAACACGATACAGAAGATTGTAGCTCATATTTAGATATGTCAGAATCAAATGATTTATTTGTATATAATAACTATTTATATTTAATATCAGGTACTGGAAGTGTAGTAACAATGAGTGCCAATATTGGAGAAGATGGCACATCTTTGGCTCAAACAGGAGGGCAGGCACCTATCATATATAGAATGAATTTAGATGGCACAAATAAAACAAAACTGTTTGAATGTCCATCTGGAGTAGGACTTACTTCAAGTTTCATATTTGAAGGAAATAATTTATATACATTCTTTTTGAAAAGCAAATTAATAGAAACTGGAAAATCTTCTCATACATCAATGGAAACAAACCGAGATTTAGTAAAGATAAACTTAGAAACAAAAAAATATGAAGAAATATTTAATAGCAAAAACAGAAGTATTATTCGGAATATATAATGGAAAGATAGTCTGGGAAGAAATTGTATATAAAGAAGATCCAGAAAAATTTTTAAACAATGCTAATAAAGACTTAGAAAATTTAAGAAATTCTACTAAAAAAATAAAACTTTTTGATTTATCTAACAAGACAGAAACAGAAATTTATCAAGATGTTAATAAAAATATAAATGGCATACAATATGCAAATGGTAAAGTTTATTTTGTAGCAGATAAAGGACAAAAAATAGAGTATATCGATTTAGAAACAAAACAAAAACAAACATTATGCGATTTACCAAAAGGAGGAGTAAGTCTAAATGGAATATATGATAACAAATTACAATATTGCTATTACACAGGAAGTGAAGCAAAAATAGATAAAGCGTATTATATAGACTTAGAAACAAAAGAAAGCAAAGAATTTAAACTATTTGATAAAAATAGATATTTGGTAGAAATATTAGCTGAAAATAAAGACTTCTACTTCGTAAGAACAGGATATGAACTAGGTGCAGAATATTCAACTTGGGCAGGTACAAAGCAACAAGACATAGAAAAAGAAAACTATGGATTAATAAAGAAAGAAGATTATTGGAACTCAAAACCAGAATATATAAGTATGAAAAATACTTAAAAATATAAGGAGAGAAGTATGTTAGAAGTGATTAATTTAAGCAAAAGCTATAATGAAAAAAAGGCACTTGATAATATAAATTTTAAACTAGAAAATGGATTAGTAGGATTACTTCGGACCAAATGGAGCAGGAAAAAGTACATTAATGAATATTATAACAGATAACTTAAATGCAGATATAGGAAAAATACTCTGGAACGGACAAGAAAGTAATGTATTAGGTGCAAAATATAGAGAAATATTAGGATATATGCCACAACAACAAGGTTTATACAATGGATTTACAGCAAAGAGATTTTTAAATTACATTGCAGTATTAAAGGATATTCCAAAAGAAGATATAGAAAATCAAATTGAAAAAGTAAGTAAAAGTGTCAATTTACAAGATGAACTGAGTAAAAAAATTGAAATGTATTCTGGAGGAATGAAACAAAGATTATTAATCGCAGCAGCCATTATAGGAAATCCAAAACTACTAATCTTTGATGAACCAACAGCAGGACTAGATCCGAAAGAAAGAATTAGAGTGAAAAAATTAATGAGTGAACTTGCAAAGGATAAAATAGTTATAATTGCAACACATATAGTTCCAGATATAGAAAACATTGCAAACGAAATTATTATTCTAAAAAATGGAGTATTAAAAGAAAAAGATACACCAGAGAAATTAATAAAGAAATATGCGAAAAATGGAAATTTAGAAGATGTATATATGAATATCTTTGGAGAATAAGGAGGAAAATAGAATTTGAATAGAACTATTAAATATGAATTCTTAAAAATATTTACAAGCAAACTATTTTTATATACATTAATAGCATTTATATTAGCAGATATTGTAATACTAATTTATACTGGAAATATTGTAAAAAAAGATGAAATTCCATATTCAGCATATAAAATCTTAAATGAAGAACTAAAGGACTTGCCAGAATCAGAAAAAGAAGAACTAATAGGTAGAGAATATGAAAGAAACAATGCTTTTGGCATCATAACGAATATAATAAATAATAAAAATAGTGAGAGTGAATATATAAGAGAATTTGCAGAAAATTTAAAAAGTGAGAATAAAGAACTTTATGATAAATACATAAATGAATACGAGAACAGAACTTATAAATATACTGGAGATGAAACAAAAGAATCCCAATTTTTTGAAGAAATCAAAAAAGAATATGATGAATGTAAAAACTATAAAAATACTATTACTGGAATTTTAGAAAAAGCAGATAACCTAGAAACAATTTGGGTTTTTCAAGAATTAGAAGATGACTTTTCAAATAAAAACATAAAAGATACAGCAAAAAACTATGAAAAGATGCTTAATGTAGAAGTACATTATATTCCGTCAAAAGGAATTGATAGTTTTACTGATATGGGAATAACAGATATTTTCATAGTTCTTATGATATTTGTAATAGCAACTATCATTATATATGAAGAAAGAGAAAAAAATTTATTTCCACTTATTAAAAGTACAAAGAATGGAAGATGCAAAACAATCCTGTCAAAAATATTTGTGATGTTTATGGTGATTTTAGCTATTTCGCTAATTTTATATGCTATAAATTTTATTTATTACGGAATGACAATAGGATATGGGGATTTAAGTGCAAATTTGCAATCCATAAATACATTTATTTATTCTACATTGCAAATAAGTGTTATTGGATATATAGCTTTATTCTTAATTACAAAAATAGCTGTATTTTTTATAATATCACTTATGATATTACTTGTTTCTAATCTAGCAAAGAATAATGCTTCAAATTATATAGCTTTAATTTTAATATTTGGTATTAGCTTTTTGTTATATAAAACAATAGATCCTATTTCAAAATATAATGTATTTAGAGTAATTAATATTATAAATTTAATAGAAGTAAATAGTATCTATAAAACATATATGAATTTAAATATTATGGGAAATATGCAAAATGTATTACATTTAAGTCTATTTTTTGCTATAATATTATTGTTCATATTTGGATTTGCGAATGTTTGGATCTTTACTAAAAGAAAAGATTTAGGACTTACAGAGAATCGTTTATTAAAAAAACTAAAAAGCATTATAATAGTTAAGCCAAGAATATTTACAAAAATTTTTTGGTGTGAGCTTTATAAAATGATGATAATAAATAAGGTGCTTATTATTCTTCTACTTTTTACAGCATTTCAAATATATAGTTTGAATAATGCAAACAAAAATATTTCTTTTAGTGAGAATATATACAAAAATTATATGAAAACATTTAGTGGAAAACTAACAGAAGAAAAAGAAAGCATCATACTCAAAGAACAAGAGAAATTTGAAAAAGCAAAACTTGCAATAGAAAATATAGAAGAAAAAGTACGAAATGGAGAAATAAGCAAAGAAGAAGCTATAAGATACGAAGAACCATATAATGAGATTTTAAGTAGCGAAGAAATATTTTTGAGGATAGTAGAACAATATGAACATATTAAAGAAAATCCAAATACAGAATTTGTTTATGATACAGGATATAAGGAATTATTAAGAGTAAATAAAAATGCTTTTATAGAAAGTGATGTTTATTTAATTGTTATGGCAGAAATCGTTTTTTCAGTCATTTTTGTAATGGAATATAAAACTGGAATGAATAAGATATTAAATACAACACCTAAAGGAAAAAAAGTAACGGCGAAAGCAAAAATAGTAGTTTGTTTAATTACAGGGTTAATTATTTTTATAATTAGCATAATACCAGAGATAATTAAAATTGGACAAATATATGGATTTGACAATATTACAGCAAGTATAACAAGTTTAAGATATTTTGGCAATTTACCTTCTGGAATTAGTATATTATGGTTTACAATTATATGCTATTTGGTAAGATTTATAATATTTATTAGTATAGTATTATTTATATTATGGATCTCATTAAAATTAAAAAATACAACTTATACTATATTAGTGGCAAGTACGATAATGCTAGTACCTATAATAGTAGCAAAGTTAGGTATTGAATTTTTAAATATAATAAGTATAGATAAAATACTAAATTTAAGTAAAATAATACTTATGGATGGGAATTTAAAATGGTTATATATAGCCATTCCAAGTGCCATTGGAATATATAGTTATAAAAAGTTATTAAGGAAGGAGTAAGTTATAATTATGAATAGAATTTTGGTAGTAGAAGATGAGTTCCCAATAGTAGACTTAATAAGTATTGCACTAAAAAATGTAGGCTATGAAGTAGACTATGCTTTAGATGGAGAAAAAGGAGCAAATTTGATAGAAACAGGCAAGTATGATTTAGCTTTGCTTGACATTATGCTACCAAAATTTAATGGATATGAGTTACTAGATTATGCAAAAACTATGGAACTTCCTGTTATTTTTATAACAGCTAAAGGTAGGCTTAAAGATAGAACAAAAGGATTAGATATGGGAGCAGATGACTATATTGTTAAGCCATTTGAAGTAGAAGAACTAATTTCAAGAGTAAATGCAGTTATTAGAAGATGCCATAAAAAAATAGAATTAGGAGATATACAAATTAATTTAGAAAGTAGAATCATAAAAAAACAAGGAAATGAAATAAAACTAACACCAAAGGAATTTGATCTGTTTATATATTTATATGAAAATCAAGATAAAGCACTAAAAAGAGAAGATATACTAGAGAAAGTATGGAGTGATGAAGAATTGGATTCTCAAACATTAACACTTCATATACAAAGAATAAGGAAAAAGCTAGACTTAAATGATAGACTTAAAACAATTCATGGAGTAGGCTATATTTTTAGGAGGGAATAAATGAAATTTGGTGTAAAAATAGTTATATCTGTTATAGCAATTATTTCAGTTATTTTCTCTATTGCAGGTATAGTAATCATAAAAAGTAATTTTAAATATTCATTTGAAAAAGCAATTAATCAAAGTATAGATTCTCATACCTTAGAAAGATATGGGATAGAAAACAATATATCCACTAATATTGAGAAAAATGGAAATATATCAAGAGAAAAATTAAGTAGCTATGCAATCAGCCTTGTTTCATATTTAGGAAATGATAAAAAAATATCAATTTATATAGAAAATGAAAAGATATATTCTAACATTGACATAGATGAAGAAAGTTTAACTTTTTTAAGTAAAGCAAATGATGTAAAATACATTATAAAAGATATAGAAAAGCAAAAATATATATTAGTATCTTCAAGTGTAGAGATAAATAGCCAAAGGATAATGCTTATTAGTAGGTACGATATAACAGATGTTTTCACAGAAAGAGATAGGCAGGTTCAGTTTTTTTATAAAGTAGATACTGTAGTTATTGTAATTTCATCTATTGTTATATGTATGTTAGCAATATTTTTAACTAGACCAATTAGAAAATTAAATGAAATGAGTAAAAAAATAACAAAAGGATCTTATAACGAGAGAGTAAATATAAAATCAAATGATGAGATTGGGGAGCTTGCCAAAAGTTTTAATAAAATGATAGAAACAATAGAAAGTAAAATAAATGAATTAGAACTTTCAGTAGAACAAAAAGAAGATTTTATTACAAACTTTACACATGAACTAAAGAATCCAATGACATCTATTATAGGTTATGCAGATATTTTAAAAAGTGGAAAATACGATAAAGAAACAAATATAAAATCTGCAAATTATATATTTAATGAGGCAAAAAGATTAGAAACTCTAGCACATAAATTAATGGACTTAATGGAACTTTCAAATGAAACTGTTAAGTTAGAAAAAACAAATGTAGTATGGTTTATAAATAATCTATATAAAGACATACATGAAAGTTTAGGAGAAATAGAACTAAAACTAGATATAGAAGATGGATATATAATGGCAGATACAATATTATTAGAAGACTGTTTAAGAAATCTAATAGATAACAGTAAAAAAGCAAACCCAAAGGATAAAATTATAAAAGTAATAGGAAAAAATGAAAAAAATAAATACAAAATTTCAGTAGAAGATAAAGGATGTGGAATACCAAAAGAAGAAATACCTAGAATAGTAGAAAGTTTTTATATGGTGGATAAAGCAAGAGCAAGAGAAAATGGCAGAAATGGTATTGGACTTTCAATATGTGAAAAAATCGCAAAAATTCATAATACAAAACTTATTATTGAAAGCGAATTAAATAAGGGAACTTGTATATCATTTTATCTGGAGGTGGCAAATATTGAAGGATAAAATAAATTTGATATATATATCACTTATATTAATTACTATACTCTCATTTGCCATTCCTAAAATAATAACAAATATACAAGATAAAAAAATATTGTCAGATAAATATACGATAAGCAAAAAAATACACACTTTAAATGAAAATGCAAAAAGTGTAGAGCTAATAGAAAAAATGTATAGCAAGTATAATATGGATAAATATAATGTTCAAGTTTCAGATATTGTAAATGCAGCAGAAACAACAATAGTAAAAGAAACAGAAGGAGATGTGAATATTCAAATTAATGATGAGAATATAGATTACACATTAAATAAATTTGGGGAACTAATAAGACAAAACATTATAGAGAAAGATTTTTTTAATCAGTTTTCATCAAAATTTATTACATATAGAATTTGGGATTATGATAATGGCAAGATACAGTATAAGCAGGTAAAAATATTCACACAAGATTCTTTAGATGAAGCTATTGCAAGTATGGAAATAGAAAATGAAACAAATAAAATTATAGCATATACAGTAAAAACAGAGTATTCTGAAATAACACAAAAAGTATTATTGGAATATGCTCAGTATTTAGAATTATATAGTATATCTGATGATTGGGAATATAGAGATAATGAATTAAAGTCTAAAACAGTAGGAATAAAAATAATAGGAGATACTGATGATAGATATAATTATGTAAAAATAGTTCCTTTGGAAGAATAAAAATGATATAAAGAAAAAATGCAACTGGAAGCTGATAGCATTTTAAGAAGAACTACACTACAATTAAAGATGAAGAAAGATAAAATAATTCAAGACTTGCAAAAAAAGCTAATTTGAGAGAAGATGACGCAGAAAATGTATATGATATTGGGGTGAAAATAATTACTGGAGAAATAAAAAACAAATTAAAGCATCCATTTAGAGGTCAAAATTAGTGATAGAGTAGGAATTTGAAATATAATTCCTATTTTCTATTAAAAATTGATTATAAGTAATTTGAAAAGTATATGATTTTAATGTTATAATCATCTCGAGAAATGAATAAGAAATTAAACGATGTAAGTTTCAGAAAAA
>CAOSZT010000100.1 GCA_948528155.1 uncultured Clostridia bacterium
TAGTTTTTTATACGTATATAATATATATTAATATTCAAAAATATTTAACCAATAAAAAACAAAATTAACAAAAAAACTCATAAAAAATGAAAAATTTCATATTTTTATGAGTTAATTATTATTAAAAATAACTTTATTTCTTTTTTATATTATTTTACAACTGCAACCATAGCCTCTTTCAAATCTTGAAGCTTTCTATTAGCATCTTCCTCAGAAACACCCTTAATTCCCATATACAACTTAATCTTAGGCTCAGTACCAGAAGGTCTAACACAACACCAACTATTATCCTCTAACTCATAATATAAAACATTAGACTTAGGAAGACCTGTATTAGAAACCTCACCAGTCTCCATATTTTTAACATAATCTCTATCAACATCCTTAAAAGTCAAAACCTTATAATCACCAATTTGCTTAGGCAGAGTATTTCTCATATTTGTCATCATATTCTGTATTTTTTCTGCACCATCTACACCTTCCAAAACAATAGAAACTTGATCTTCTTTATAATAACCATATTTTTCATAAATATTAATCATTTGATCCCACAAAGTCTCACCTTTAGAAGAATAATAACAAGCAGCCTCACACAAAGCCATTACAGCTGAAATACCATCTTTATCTCTAGCATAATCACCAATCAAGCAACCATAACTTTCTTCATAACCAAAAACATATTTATAACCATTTGCATCTTCTTGTTTTTTTATAACAGCACCAATATTTTTAAAACCAGTCAAAACCTCAAAGCATCTCAAATTATAATAATCAGAAATAGCTTTTGCTAAATTAGAAGAAACAACAGTAGTAATTAACATACCATTTTCAGGCAAAATTCCTTTATCTTTCATTTGAGAAATTCTATATTCAGCAATCAATAAAGCAGACATATTACCAGTATAAGTCATATAATCACCAGTCTTACTATCTTTAGCAAAAATTCCCAACCTATCAGCATCAGGATCAGTAGCCAAAACCACATCAGCATCAACCTCTTTTGCTAAACTTAAAGCCAACTTAAAAGCATTCTTATCCTCTGGATTTGGATAATCAACAGTAGGAAAATTACCATCAGGCTCCATTTGCTCTGGAACTACATACACATTTTGCAAACCAATTTCCTTTAACAATCTCTCTACAACAGTATTACCAGTTCCATGTAATGGAGTATAAACAACTTTTATTTTTTTTCCTTGCTCTCTAACAATCTCTGGATTTAACACTAAATTCTTTAAAGTCTCTATATACTTATCATCCATCTCTGTACCAAGAACATTAAACAAACCTTTTTGAATAGCCTCTTCCTTAGAGATTTTCTTAATCTCACTATAATCCTTAACATTTCTTACTTTATTTATAATATCTACATCTCTTGGAGTAACAATTTGTGAACCATCATCCCAATAAACCTTATATCCATTATACTTTGGTGGATTATGACTTGCAGTAATCATAATACCAGCAGTACAATTAAGCTCTCTAACAGCAAAAGATAACTCAGGAACAGGTCTTAAATTTTCAAACAAAAATGTCTTAATTCCATTAGCATTCAAAATCAAAGCAGTCTGTAAACTAAACTCCTTAGACATTATCCTAGAATCATAACTAATAGCAACACCCTTATCTTGTGTACCTTGCTCCAAAATATAATTAGCCAACCCTTGAGTAGCCTTCCCAACAGTATATTTATTCATCCTATTAGTACCAGCACCAATAACACCACGAAGTCCAGCAGTACCAAACTCTAACTCCTTATAAAACCTATCCTCAATTTCCTTCTCATCATCCTTTATCTGTAACAACTCTCTCTTTGTATCCTCATCAAACTCATCACTCTCACACCATCTACGATACTCTTCCAAATAATTAACCATCAAATTCATCCTTTCTATTACAAATTTATAATCACATTTATTACCACAATAATATAATAAAATCAAACCAACATAAAAAATACTAAATTAAAAATTACTATACAAACTCACTTAAGATTATAAAATTCCTCATACATTTTTCTAGCAGTACAAGGGCAATCCACTCCAGCATCATCAGAATTTTTAACAGGAGCAAACTCTTCCTCTCTCTTAACCCTCAAAATAGCCATATCATCAACCTCACCAAAAGCATCAAACAAAAAAGCCTCAAACTTATAACTATTAGGAGAATCTGGCACCACCAAATTTCCATCTGTATCAATAAACTTAGCCTTCTTATAAGCACTATGATAAGGCAAAGGAGTAACCCCCATTCTCTCAACCGCTTCTATATTAAACAAATTACAAAGGATATGAGACTCCCCATATAAAAGTTCACCATTTTCATCAACAGCCTCAGCCATCTCATCAGTAATTTCAGAATACTCTATAACACCAGGCTTACCATTTCTTTTACAAAAAACACCAACTTTTTCATGAGGATTTGCTTTCACAATAGACTTACAAGCAACAGTAACCTTTTTATCAATAGCAATACCCATTAAAACTGGATCAACCATCTTAACTAAACAATTATCTACACCACCAATAAACACCCAGTCAATATCCAATTGTCTCATTTTTTCAGTCATACCACTTTTTACCAATGATTCATATATTCCACCATGACCATCAGCAGCCATCTTTATTAAACCATCTTCTCCAATTAATATTTTCCCTTCAGTATCAATCATTGGTAACTCACCCTGAATAAAAAAGAAAATATTCTTATCTTTTTGATATCCAAAAAATTTATTCTTCTCAAAAAACCTTATTGTCTCTTCATTATTCTCTTTACTTGTCATAATAAACCAAGGAATTGTAACATCATACTTTTTCCCTTCTTCTTTTAAATAATCACTTAACAACTCAAACAAAGACTTATGAGAATTCAAACCAATATCAAAAGTACCTTTAGGTCCATTATGTCCCAATCTTGTACCTTGACCTCCAGCCATTGTTACAGTTGCTAACTTACCATTTCGTATAGCTTCCTTTCCTATATTTTCATAATACTTATATTTCTCATTTAATTTATATTTATCCAAATATTCCATTGGCTCTATTTTATCATTACAATTATTTACATCATTTTTCGTATTTGCATATAAACTATCTATTAAAGCAAAATCAATATCTAAAATTTGTTCTATTAATTTTTTCTGTTTATTTTCTACTAAATTTTCAAATCCATTCAATATATGTTCTTGATTAAATCTTTTTAATATAGCACTTGCCTCTTCTAATTCACTACTCAAAATAATCACCCTTTCTATATGTATGTTATATTTATATTATACTTTTACATATTTATATACTATTTTAATATAATTATCAAGTATTTTTCACTTTTAATTAAGATAATAGTTACAGATAATACTATTTTATTGTTGAGTAGCTGAAACAAATTGATAAATATACTTTTTTATAATTGAGTAGTCCAATATAAATAATTTTTAAATATTATATGTGCAATTGGAATAATTTTAATTATTGTACTAAATATATTTTTTACAATTAATAATCCAAAAGCTATATAATTTAGAAAAATCATTGAAAATACATATGTAAATTCAATGATTTTTTAGTTTTTTATAGTCCATTTTCTATATCACAACAATTTCTCAATCCCAGAAGTAAACAACACCTGTCCATAATTTTTAACAATATTACCAACATCCTTATGAACTTCATTAATATCATAGCAATCAATAACCTTCACATTACCAGAACTAACCAAGCCCTCCATACTTTTATTAACATCACTAATATAATTCTCTTTACCTTTTACAAAAACTACAGACTTCTTACCTTTTTCATTAGCACACTTAACTTCATCTAATTTACTAAAATCACCTGCACTCCAATTAATGCCTTTTAATTTGTCTCTATCATTATTATTCAAATTAATTTTAGACAATAATTCATCAACAGTTTCATTCAAACTATTTTCAGTCATAACCACAACATTTTTATCATCTTTTAACTCTTTACTAATAAAAGGCAAACTTATCATCTCAAAATGATAATCACTTGCAAAAAATAAACACAATTTTTCTTTATTATCTTTAGTCATCTTAAATCAATCCTTTCAATTTACAAAGAACTTTTTTCTTTTGAACTTTCTTAATTTTTAACACTGGTAAATTTTACCATTTTAATTTTTATATGTCAATAATATTTCAGAAATATTTCAAAAATATTTCATCGACTATATTCGACACATTAAAAACAAAACCCAAAATCAAAAAAAGTCAACATTTAAAACACTTTCAGAAATATGTATAATTTTATAAAAAATGTAAATAATTAATTTAAGAATATTTTAGAAAAAAAGTTTATTGGAGGTAACTTATGAAAAAATTTTTATATAATATCAAAAATTCCAAAATAGGAATAATATTAACACTAACTTTTTTACTATTTTTATATACCACAATCTGTGCCATTTCATATGTAGATGCAGTATCTACTAATATAAGTAACAGTGTTTTCAGATTACATGTAATTGCCAATAGTGATAGTAATGAAGATCAATCACTAAAATATAAAATTAGAGATAATTTAATAAAATATATGAACAATATATGCAAAAATTGCCAATCAAAAGAAGAAGCCATAAACACAGCAAAAAATAATCAAGAACAATTTAAACAAATTGCTTTAGAAACAATTAAAAATGAAGGATATTCATATAATGTAAACATAGAAATAGGAAATTTTGAATTTCCAACAAAAAACTATGGTGATATTTCTCTACCAGCAGGATATTATGATGCCCTAAGAGTAAAAATAGGAAAAGCAGAAGGAAAAAACTGGTGGTGTGTAATGTTTCCATCACTATGCTTTGTAGATGTAACTTCAGGAATAGTACCTGAAGAATCAAAAGAAGAACTTCAAAATGCCCTATCTGATGAAGAATATGCAATAATTTCTGACAATTCCAACCAAGGAATAAAATTCAAATTTAAACTACTAGAATTTTTTGGAAAAAATGAACTAATAACAGGCCAAAAATAGATATAGAACAATAACAATAAAATTAGTAAAAAATACTCTTGAAATAGTATCAACTTTATGTTATATTTTTAACATAAAAAAATTCTAGGAGGAACTCAATTGGAAAAATTAGTAATAACAGGACCAACACCCTTAAAAGGTGAAGTAGAAATAAGCGGTGCAAAAAATTCAGCCCTAGCAATACTACCAGCAACATTATTAATAAATGGAAAATGTACAATAAATAATTTACCAAATATTAGTGATGTACAAATACTATGTAAAATACTAGAAGAAATGGGAGCAAAAATAACTTGGAATAACCAAAAT
The DNA here is from genome assembly GCA_948528155.1 of uncultured Clostridia bacterium. Taxonomy (GTDB): domain Bacteria; phylum Bacillota; class Clostridia; order TANB77; family CAG-508; genus CAG-269. Next base: position 5,307 of record CAOSZT010000100.1, read on the forward strand.
GAAATAATAATAGACACAACAAACATAAATACAACACAAGCACCTCTAGACCTAACAAGCAAATTTAGAGCATCTTACTATATAATAGGAAGTATGTTAGGAAGAACAGGAGAAATAGAAGTAGGAATGCCAGGTGGTTGTAATTTAGGAGCAAGACCAATAGATCAACATATAAAAGGATTTGAACTATTAGGAGCAAATGTTACAGTAGGAAAAGGAACAATATCAGCAAAAGCAAATTGTCTGACAGGGACATCAATATATATGGATATAGTATCAGTTGGTGCAACCATAAACATAATGTTAGCAGCAGTTCTAGCAAGTGGAACTACAATTATTGATAATGCTGCAAAAGAACCACATATAGTAGATGTTGCAAACTTTTTAAACACAATGGGAGCAGATATTAGAGGAGCAGGAACAGATATAATAAAAATTAATGGTGTAAAAGAATTACATGGAGACAGTACATACTCCATAGTTCCAGATCAAATAGAAGCAGGAACTTTCATGTTAGCGGCAATGGCTTCTAAAGGTGATTTACTTATAAAAAACTGTATAACAAAACACTTAGATTCATTAACAGCCAAAATAATAGAAATGGGAGGAAATGTAGAAGATAATGGTGATAGCATAAGAGTATGGTACACTAAAAGACCAAACAAAGCTACAATAAAAACATTACCATATCCAGGATTTCCAACAGATTTACAACCTCAAATGGGAGTAGTATTAGCAACAGCAAATGGCACAAGTATTATAAATGAAAGCATATGGGAATCAAGATTTCAATATACAGCAGAACTAAACAAAATGGGATCAAACATTACACCACAAGGAAAATCTGCTATTTTTGAAGGTGTAGACGAACTATTTGGAGCTCCTGTATACTCAACAGATTTAAGAGCTGGTGCAGCATTAATAATTGCTGGAATATCAGCAAATGGTATCACAGAAGTATATAATTTAGAACACATTGATAGAGGATATGAAAATATAGAAGACAAATTCAGAAAAATAGGTGCTAATATACAAAGAGTAACAGAATAAAATATCAATATAAAAAATATAAAAATCAAAGGAAGAATACATATGTTTAATTTTTGTAGCTTATATAGTGGGAGCAGTGGAAATAGTTTACTTGTAGAAACAGAAACTACTAAGATTTTAATTGATGCTGGTGTTAGTAGCAAAAAAATAGAAACAGCACTAACAAATTTAGAAATATCTCCAGCTTCAATTAATGGAATACTAATTACACATGAACACTCAGACCATGTCCAAGGACTTGGAACATTTGCAAAAAAATACAATTTACCAGTATTTGTAAACCAAAAAACATTAGATGCTATGCCAAAACAAAAAGAAAAAATATTAGAAAAAAATATAAAAAACATAAAAATAGAAGAAAAATTTGAAATAGGAGATTTACAAATAAAACCATTTTCAATACCACATGATGCAGCAAATCCTTGTGGATTTAGCATATTTAAAGACAACAAAAAAATAAGTATTGCAACAGATATTGGACATATGACAAATGGAATTATAAAAAATTTAGAAGATAGTATTTTCGTCTTACTAGAATCAAACTATGATCCAGAAATTCTAAAATTCTCTAGATATCCATATACACTAAAAACTAGAATAGCAGGACCAACTGGTCATTTATCAAATGAAACAGCAGGAAAAACAATATCACATCTTCTAAAATCAGGCTTACAACAGGCAATATTAGGACACTTAAGCAAAGAAAGTAACTTTCCAGAACTTGCATATAAAACAGTAGTTGATGAAATAATTTCAAACAATTTCAATGAAAACACACTAAAATTAAGTGTTGCAAATAGAGATATACCTGGAAGTATTATTGACTTATAACAAAATGACCTAAAATAATTTTTAGGTCATTAATAAAATATAAAAATAATAAGTATCTATTCTAAAAAATAAAAACCAAAGGAAATTAAAATGTTATCAATAAATATAATATGTATAGGAAAAATAAAAGAAAAATTTTTTAAAGAAGCAATAAATGAATATTCAAAAAGACTATCTAAATATTGTAAATTAAATATTTTAGAATTACCAGACGAAAAAATTCCAGAAAAAATAAATCTAAGTATAGAAAATGAAATAAAAGTCAAAGAATGTAATAATATAATAAATCATATTAAAAAAGATTCTTATGTAATATGTTTAGACTTGCAAGGAAAAGAATTAACCTCAGAAGAACTATCAAAAAATATAGAAAATATATCAATGCAATCAAGCCAGATTACATTTATAATAGGTGGATCTTTAGGTTTAAACAAAAAATTATTAGACATTTCAAACCAAAAAATATGCTTTTCTAAAATGACATTTCCACACCAATTAATAAGAATTTTTTTATTAGAACAATTATTTAGAGCATTTAAAATATCAAATGGAGAAACTTATCACAAATAATTCAAAAATATAATACTTTTTTATTATGTATATTTTTATTATTTATATT
>CAOSZT010000101.1 GCA_948528155.1 uncultured Clostridia bacterium
TCAAATTCTTCTATTGTATACATTTATTACTTCCTTTTCTTTTTTATATTTTACTATAAAAGTATTGTTTTTTCAATATTATACTTTGGAATTTTATTTTTGAACAAAATTTTCGAAATAATGATTATTTTTTATATCATAATTTATTTAAAAAATTATAAAAACCATCTCAAGTTACAGTAAAAACACCATAACTTGAGATACTTAAATTAAAAATTATTCTGCTTCTTCTATTTCGTCATTTTCATTTATTTCTGGTAACTCTTCTCCAAGACTTTCTTCAAAGGCTTTTGCAAAATTTGCTCTTACCTTTTCTTCAACCTCTTGTAAAATATTTTCATTTTCTTTTAAATATTTTTTTACATTCTCTCTACCTTGACCAATTCTGTTACCATTATAGCTAAACCATGAACCACTCTTTTCAATTATTTCCATATTAACTGCCATGTCTAAGATATTACCTGCTTTTGAAATCCCTTCTCCATAAACAACATCAAATTCTGCCTCTCTAAAAGGTGGTGCTACTTTGTTTTTTATAACTTTCACTCTTGTTCTATTACCTTTAACTTCACCATCTTGTTTAATATGTTCTACTTTTCTAATGTCAAGTCTTACTGATGCATAGAATTTTAATGCTCTTCCTCCTGTTGTTGTTTCTGGACTTCCAAACATTACTCCTATTTTTTCTCTTAATTGGTTTATGAATATTATTACTGTTTTTGTTTTATTTATAGCTCCTGCTAATTTTCTTAGTGCTTGTGACATTAATCTTGCTTGTAGTCCCATATGAGAATCTCCCATATCTCCATCAATTTCAGCTTTTGGAACTAGTGCTGCAACAGAGTCCACTACTATTACATCTAATGCTCCACTTCTTACTAAACTTTCTGTTATTTCTAATGCTTGTTCACCTGTATCTGGTTGTGAAACTATTAAATTATCTATATCTACTCCTATTTTTTTTGCATATACTGGGTCTAAAGCATGCTCTGCATCTATAAAAGCTGCTTCTCCTCCCATTTTTTGTGCTTCTGATACTATATGTAATGCAAGTGTTGTTTTTCCAGAAGATTCTGGTCCAAATACCTCTATTATTCTACCTCTAGGAACTCCTCCTATACCTAAAGCCATGTCTAGACTTAATGCTCCTGTTGGTATTGCTTCTATTTCCATTGCTTTAAATTCTCCAAGTTTCATTACTGATCCTTTTCCAAATTGTTTTTCTATTTGACTCATTGCTGCTTCTAATGCTTTTTTCCTTTCTGTATTTTCTGCCATTATTTTTTCCTCCTTAATTTTTTATCGAATTCGTGTTTGATATATATTTTATATCATTAAACATTTGTTTTGTCAATACTTTTTTTATTTTTTTGCATATCTATATCTATAACCTCAATTATAGCTAATTGCTTATTTTTTAATATAGTCTATTTATGCCATTCTTCAATATTATAAAATTGATTAAACCAATTAGGTTGCAAACCTCCTGTTAAACCCACACTATATGCAACAGTATATTTATTATTATATAAACTTAAATATGGTGTTTCATTAGCATAAATTTCTTCTAATCTTTTATAATCCTCTTTTAGCTTAGCTTCATCATTTAAGTTTTTGATTTCATTTATTATATTTGTAACTTCATCACTAACAAAGTTTGCTAAATTATTAGTTCCAAAAAATGTAGATAAGTCAATACTTACAGATAAATTAATACTGCATAAAATCATATCATAATTCTTATTTTTTAAATAATTTTGATACTGTTCATTTGATGCTTTTATTAAGTTGATTCTAATACCTTGATTTTCTAATTGTGCTTTTATATTTTCTGCGACTTTTACTCTTTCTGCATCAGTTGATTTTACTACAAAATTTAAAGAAATTCTTTGTGTTCTATAATTGACTGTTTTTTGCCAATATTTATTTTTATATTTCCAACCATCATCTATTAAAATTTGTTTTGCTTGTTCTGTATTATATATAGGCTCTTTTGCTATTTCTTGATATATCCAATTTCCATAATCTAAAGGATAATTTGATGTATAGTAATTATCTCCATAAATACTTGAAACTATATTTGATTTATCTATTGAATATGTTATTGCTTTTCTTACATTGGCTTGTGATAATATTTGACTTTTTGTGTTAAATGCAATAAAGTCATGTTCTCTTCCTTTCATTTCCTTTGAATTATATCCTATTGTTCCTATATATTCTTTTAAGTTACTATTTTGTGTACTTATAATGTCAATATTTCCTATTTTGAATGAATTGTATAGCTCTCCTATTGAGGAATATATTGTTAATGTTATTTTGTCAAGTTTTAATTTATCTTTTTCTTTATAGTAATCATTTTTACTTAAAATTAATGCTGATTCTTGCACTTCACTTACTTTATACATTCCTGTTCCTACTGGTACTATATCTGGTATAAATTCTTTGTCAATATAATATTTACTTGATAATACTGGAAATGTTAGATTATATTCAAAAAATGGAACTTCTTGACTTAATATTATTCTTATTGTTGCATCATCTACAACTTCTACCTTTGTTACATTTTGTACATTTGATGAGTATATTGTTTCTGAATCTTTTAGTCTATCTATTGTATATCTGACATCTTCTGCTGTAAATTGTTCTCCATCTGACCATTTTTTATCTTCTCTTAGTTTTATTATGTATGTTGTTTCATTTTGTTTTGCCCATTCTTTTGCTAAACATCCTTCTGCTTTGTAATCTGGTGTTAATGTGATTAATGGCTCAAATATTATTTTTGATATGTCTTGTATGTTTTTGTTTTTACTTAATATTGGATTTATACTGTCAAATGATGCTACTCCTAATTCTAGCTCTGTTATTTCTTGTGTTGTTTCTTCTTTTGTTTCATATATTGGATTTTCTTGCTTTTGCTCATCATTTTTTATTTTTATTATTGCAAATATCATTATTACTATTGCAAATATTATGAATATGTATTTAAAATAGTTTGATTTCATAATCCACCTCTATCTCTGGTTACTATAATACATTATTTAGGTGATTTTTTCAATGGTTTTTTGGATAATTTTGAAATAATTGTTACTTGTTAATACTTTTTTTATTACTATGTAGCTAAAAAAGTTGATTTTGTGTTAGCATAATTATTTTGTAACAAATAATTGAAAAAAACCAGTTCTTGTGAACTGGTTTTTTTCATAGAATCGCTAGGAGCGTTCTCTATAAAGGAATTTAATATTTTTTTATACTAAAACGAGTACCTGAATTTCTTACTGCATATCTAGCTAGGCCTCTTGAAGTATAATTAAAATGACTTATTCCAGATTTTTTTCTTAATTTCTTTTCTAGTGTATTATGGTTTATAGTGTAAAATCCTCCTTTTTTTGTATTAAGCATTATGTTGCCTTTTTCATTATACGCAACCTTTTGAATATTTTTAGAAACTATACCATGATAATTAACTTTTCCATCTTTAAATTTTACTCGGTCAACTCTCTTTCCTTTAGAATTGTATAAATCTAAATAATATCCATTTGCTTTTACTCCATAAGCATACTTGGTTTTCTTTGTAACATTTTCAGTTGGTTTATTTGGTTGAGTTGGCTGTGTTGGCTGTGTATTTATTGTTGGATTTATTATTTCTTTTATTTCTTCCAAACTCAAAATTGGTAGCATTACTGTACTGCCAGACACGTAATAACCTACAACAAGTCCATTCTCTACAACTAATGCTGTTGACTTATCTGTTACTGTATGAAGTTTGATTTCGGATTCTGATTTTTGTAAATCATAGTTCCAAATATCTAATTTTCCATTAATGTTTCTTATCCATACAGTATTGTTCTTATCTTTCTGAACCTTATCTAGTACAACATTAGATTTTAAAACATAACTTTTTGTAACACCATTTTCTATGGCTTTAAATATTACATTGTTATTGGTATAACTTACAGATTTATCTTCAAATGTTCCAGCTATAATACTTTTAATCTGCTCAAAATTTAATAATGGTTGAATGTTACCAGATCTATCATACCATCCAATAGCCTTTCCGTTAGCATCTATAACTAAACCATTTGATTCATTAGTTAAATCATATAGCTTTACTTGTATATTACTATCTCCTTTTTGCAAATCATAATTCCAAAATTTTATTTTGCCGTTTGTATATCTAATATAAACAGTATTGGAATTATCTTCGGCTGCTTTGTCAACAGCACTTCCTTGAGACAACACATATCCATAGCCATTATTTCTGTAAATAACTGCATTGTTTTCAACAGTTACCTTTTTGTTATCGTTATTGTTTTGGTTATTTCCGTTGTTTGTGTTTCCGTTGTTGGTGTTTCCGTTGCTGGTGTTTCCGTTGTTGGTGTTTCCGCTGCTGGTGTTTCCGTTGTTGGTGTTTCCATTGTTGGTGTTTCCGCTGCTGGTGTTTCCGTTGTTGGTGTTTCCATTGTTGGTGTTTCCGCTGCTGGTGTTTCCGTTGTTGGTGTTTCCATTGTTGGTATTACTATCAATTCCTAATTTTGTTTTTATTTCTTCCTCTTTTAATAATGACTTTGGTCCTGTTACTGTTTCATAACCATTAATATTTCCATTATTATCAGTTGTAAAGGATATTACATCCTTATCCAACAATTGCAAATTGATATTATTTTTTTGATACTTATAGTTATACCAATATATGGACTTACTCATCCATATAAGATATATTGTACCAATAGAATCAATGCCACCATCCTTAGTAATAAGTGCCTTTGTCAGCTGATATGTTTCATTTCCTCCAACTGTTAATACAGCCATACCATTTGTTATACTAAGAATCATATCATCCTTTGTATATGTTGCTGCTACCACCTGCGATATTGGTGCTACTGAAAGGATCAGTGCCAATACAAATGCTACTACTACCTGTGTCTGTTTCCGGAATAATTTTGTCATAATTTTTTCCTCCTTATTTTTTTTTCAATGTACAAAAAATTCCTTAGGTTTAGTTTCTATAATATTACTAGAAACATAATACCCTGTTACTCTTCTATTATATCATACTTTACATAAAATTACAACTATTCCAAAATATTCTTAGGCTAAAATATACGAATACTTTTTGACCATAAAATATTATAACAGCAAAAAAGTATTAACAACTAACTTTCATACATTATAAAAGTCTAACTGTTAATACTTTTTATTATAATTATTTTTATTTTATTTTTCTATATTTAATAAATGTAACAATAGCAACAATTGTCAAAGCAATTATACCACTTATCATTGCACTCCTTTCAATACCAGCATATGGTAAAGTTTTTGATGATTTTGTACTATCTCCCACTGTTTGAGTTTTTGTACTTGAAGTTGATGTAGTAGTATCGTTTTTTGTATTATCTGTTGTTTTATCATTATTGGGTTTATTATTGTCTTCTTCTGGTTTGTTATCATCATCTGGCTTATTATCGTCTTCTCCTGGTTTGTTGTCATCATCTGGCTTATTATCGTCTTCTCCTGGTTTGTTGTCATCATCTGGCTTATTATCGTCTTCTCCTGGTTTGTTGTCATCATCTGGCTTATTATCGTCTTCTCCTGGTTTGTTGCCATCATCTGGCTTATTATCGTCTTCTCCTGGTTTGTTGTCATCATCTGGCTTATTATCGTCTTCTCCTGGTTTGTTGCCATCATCTGGCTTATTATCGTCTTCTCCTGGTTTGTTATCTTCTTGCTTTGTTCCTATTAATTCAAATATTTCTGCATCATATACTTTTGTTCCTTCTTGTTTTTCCAATTGTACCCATAATACATAATCTTTCGTTCCTGAAAAACTTGATAAATCCATTTTAAATGTATTATCTGTTGTTTGTGTCCAATTATTTGTATAATTAGGTAATAATTTTGTTATTTTTTCTAAATTTTCATATACTTTTTGTTCTGAACAATCTTCAAGATATGTTCCATATTTTTCTTTATAATATTCTTGTGATGAATAATAGTATTCATAATATTCATCGTCTTTTGTTGCTTCATATAAATTAAAAAATTGTATTACTTGTAATTCATCTTTTAATTTTCTTATTTGCTTATATAAATCATTGTCAATTTCTACCCATTGATAATATAATTTATATCCATTTGCGACATCCCTTGTTATTTCAATTGTTCCTTGACCATTTGTCATTATATCTGAAATAAAAATATTATCTTCTTTATCTATTATATCACTTGTATTTTCTGGCTTCTTAGTTCCTGTTAATTCAAATATTTCCGCATCATATACTTTTGTTCCTTCTTGTTTTTCCAATTGTACCCATAGAACAAAATTTTTTGTTCCTGAAAATGTTGATAAATCTATATTATATTTATTGTCTGTTGTTTTTGTCCATATACCTTCACATTTTGGTAATAATTTTGATATTTGTGTAAAATTTTCATTTACTTTTTGTTCTGAACAATCTTCTAAATATGTTCCATATGTTTCTTTATAATATTCTTGTGATGAATAATAATATTCATAATCTTTGTCATCTTGTGTTGCTTCATATATATTAAAATATTGTATTATTTGCAATTCATCTTTTAATTTTTTTATCTGTTTATATAAGTTATTATCGATTTCTATCCATTGATAATATAATTTATATCCTTGTACATCTCTTGATATTTCAATTATTCCTTCTCCATTTGTAATTATTTCTGAAATAAAAATATTATCTTCTTTATCTATTTTTTGTGAATTATCTTCTGATGTCTCTTGTTTTGTTCCTGTTAATTCAAACACTTCTGCATCAAATACTTTTGATCCATCTTTTTTTTCTAATTGTACCCATACTACATAATCTCTTGTTCCAGAAAATGTAGCTAAGTCCATATTAAATTTATTATCTGTTGTTTGTATCCAATTATCTGTATAATCTGGTAATAATGTTTTTATTTTTGCAAAATTTTCGTTTACTTTTTGCTCTGAACAATCTTCTAAAATTGTGCCATATGTTTCTTTATAATAATTTTGTGCTGAATAATAATATTCATAATACTCATCATCTTGTGTAGCTTCATATATATTAAAGTATTGTATTATTTGTAGTTCATCTTTTAATTGTTTTATCTGTTTATATATACTATTGTCAATCTCTACCCATTGATAATATAGTTTGTAACCTACGACATCTCTTGTAATATCTACTATTCCATTTCCATTTGTTATTTGTTCTTGAATTATTATATTATCATTTGTATCCATTATTCCTGTAAATGCATATATACTACTAGTTGTTACAATTATTAATGCTATTATTATTAATAAAATTTTACTTGTTTTTTTCATTTTTTACCTCCATTTTTTAGTAAACATAAATATTATAACATATATTTTCAAAAAATGGAAGTATTTATGTAATTTTTTCAGGGAAATCTGTTACTGAGTAGATTGTAAAAGTAAAATAAACATTAAGATATAAATAATATATTTAAGTTTTACATTACCCCAATTGTAAGACTAAGATATAAATGTTATAATTAATATAGCAAGTGTTTCTGAAGAAATGGAGTTATATATGAATAAAAAATATGTTAAACATCTTTCTTTAGAAGATAGAAGAAATATTGAACTTGGAATTATCGAAGGTCTTTCAAAGTCTCAAATTGCGAAAAAAATTAACCGTAGTCCAGTTACAGTATCCAATGAAATTATTAAACACAGAAAGATAAAACCTAGAAATACATTTAATATGGATAGTATTTGTATACACCTAAAAGAATGCCATAGTTGCATAAAAAAATGTG
>CAOSZT010000102.1 GCA_948528155.1 uncultured Clostridia bacterium
AATTGGTAATTTTTATTTTCCCTTTTTTGGTAATTTTGGTATTGACTTTTATACTTGTGAAAATGCAAGCGAGACCATAGCAGTGTGGTAATATTTTTTCTCTTTTAACCTAGTAACTGTTTTATATATTCTTTTACTTGCTAATAAAAACTATATTTTTACATCTACATTTTGACATTGTGCTATACTAACACTGCCAAATAAGTTTATCTTATTTGTGCAAGTTCCCTTTGTGTATTTTAACATTGGTTGTTTTTTATTGGGAACTTGCTAGGTTAAGATTGCTTTTGAACAAGTTTTACTTGTGAAAATGCAAGCGAAACCGTAGCAGTGTGGAAATCTCTATAACTTATTATTTAATGTTACAATTACTAATTCTGGTCTATTATTTATTCTAAAAGGCAAAATACTATTCCCAATCCCCCTACTTACTACCATTGTTGTTTTATTTTCTTCAAATATTCCACTTGTATATTTAGGAAAAAATCCTTGATTTGGAGCAACAATTCCACCTATAAATGGTATTCTTATTTGCCCTCCATGTGCATGTCCTACTAAAATTAAGTCTAATTCCTTTTCTGCATAAGTATCAAACAATTCTGGTCTGTGAGATAGCAATATACTATATTTATTTTCATTGTATTTTGCATTATCTAACTCAACTTTTATTATTTCAGAATCTGATACAAAATTTTCGTGAGCCATTCGTGGATCATCTATACCTATTAAGTTTATCTCTGATTCATTTATTTTTAACACTTCAGTTTTATTATCTAAAACAATAACCCTATTTTTTTCTAGTTGTTCTTTAAGTTCTGGATAACTACTAATATTGGATTCATGATTGCCAGAAATAAAGTAAATAGGTGCAATATTGTTTATATTTTTAATAAAATCTGTAGCAACTTCTATATCTATTTTATTTGAATCAATTAAATCTCCTGTCAAAACAATAATGTTCGGTTTTTGTTTTTCTATTTCTTTTATTAAATCATTAGTTAAAGCATTAGATTTATTATTGTGAAAGTCTGATATTTGCACTATTTTATAGTTATTAAAATCAACAGGTATATTATGATTGATTATATTATAATTACTTACTTGTAATTTGGTGTTTTCATAATGTAAATATATTCCACATAAAACTAATATTGCAATCATAACCGAAATTGTAATTATAGCTTTCTTTTTCATAGATACCTCCTTACAAAATTGTAATTTTTTAGTCTATTAACTTTTTAAATGAATTAGCATTTAGTATAGTATTTGAAATAAATTCTCCCTTATAAAAATTTGCCCAATTATTAAATATGCAAGGTACATTTTTTGCTTTTTCTAACGAATCTATTTTTATAAAATTAATTTTAATGTTATTCTCTTTTGCATATTTAGTTAGTTCATTTACTTCATATTCTACATAAGGACATTCTGGACTATAGTAAACTGTAAAATCTTTATTATCAATTTTCATATTTCTAGCATTATCATTGAATTTGGGTGTTTCACTATCTTCAAATTGTAATGCCAACAACTCATAATCGGAAATAACATCTACTACCTTAAACCCATAATGTTCAAAAAATTTCTTTTCTCCTAAAAAAGGTTTCTTCTTTTTAGAAACTACAGTACATATACCACTTTTGCCTTTTTCTTTTGAATCGTTTATTGCATATTCTAATAATTCTTTTCCGATCCCTTTTCCCTTAAAACTTCCTGCTACCCATAAGCAATAGATATATTCATAATTTTTACCACTAATGGGAATCCAAGCTGTTTCTATTGGTTCATATTCAATAAATATTTTTCCTCTCGCATTTAACTTTCTAAACATATGTCCATCTTTCAATTTGCTTTTAATCCATTCCTTTTTATTATCTACTCCTACTTGATGTTTTGGATCTCCAATAGCACAACATATATGTTCTTTTTCTATGTTTTCCAATGTTAAATTTATATATTCATTCATATTTTTTCTCTTTTCTATATAAAGGTTAATTGTTCTTGTTTTATATCTTTTTTATATGCCTTTACTATATCACTCATTTTATAAAATAGTCCATACTTTTCGCATTCTTCTTTAAATATTTTGTTTAAGTCTTTATTCAATGGATAACAAAAATAGTTATTTCCATAAGTCTTAATATACTTTTCTTTTAAATTAGGAAAAGTCTTATCTAATTGCTCATAAAAGTATTCTCTTTGGTTCTCTCTTAATGTAACTCCTCCCATAGAAAATACAAATTTTGCTCCATTTTCATAAGATAATCTTATTACATTTCTAATATTTTTCTCTGAATCTGTTATAAATGGAATAATTGGAGTTAATAATGTTCCAACAAATAATCCTTCTTTTGATAATTGTTTCATTGCTTTTAGCCTTTCTGAAGAAACGCATACTCCTGGTTCTACTTTTTGTGATAAATTATCATCTGCTGATGTAATTGTAAATTTAAGTATTACATCTGCTTTTTTGTTTATTTCCTTGAATATGTCTATATCTCTAACTATCAAATTACTTTTTGTTTCTATTGATACTCCAAAATTATAGCACGAAATTAGTTTTAATGCTTGCCTTGTTATTTCATATTGTTTTTCAAAAGGATTATAAGTATCTGACATTGCACCTATTCCTATTACACCTTTTTTCCTTTTTGACTTTAATTCTCGATTTAATTTTTCTATTTCATCTTTCTTTGCTCTTACTCTGTCAAAATCCTCTACTTGATAACAATTACTTCTACTATCACAATAAATACATTTATGACAGCAACCTTTGTATAGATTCATATTATAATCAATTCCAAACCATTCTTCTCCATGTGTCGCTCTTTGAAGTATTGTCTTTGCTTCTATAAATTCCATAATTATTCCTTTTTTCTTATTGGATGTCTTATAACTGTTTTTAATTTATTTACATCACATCTTCTTGGATCACTTAAATAAATTTCGTGATGAAATCTGTTGTTTGTAATATCTAGTTCATATCCATTTTCTATCATATATTCGTGCATTAAATTTATTGTAGATGGCTCATCATCATAAGATCCTATGTGCATACATTGAACACAGATTCCTTCATCATAAGTTAAAAATTCCACTTTTGAAAAATCTAGTTTTTTCTTATTACTTGCTTCCACAACTGCCCAATCAAAATCTTTCTTTGTTACGAAGTCTGGTAATCTAATAATAGATATAAAGTTCATTTTGTCTTTATTGTTATAGTCAATACTATCCTTCATTACATCTTGCCACCAAAATCCTTCTAATGGTGGAACAACATATTCAAAATAACCATCTATTTTGTGTGTACCTTTATAACTCATTTTTATAGTAAAAGCAATCGCATATAAAAGTCCTATTGTTTGTTTATACTCCCCTTTTCCATCATTAGGATTTCCTTTTCCTCTAACTGCAATATAATTCATTTTAGGAATTTTTACAATGCTTGGTTTATTCTTTGGCATATAAAATTCCTTATATTCTTTTTTATAATCAAAAGCCATTTTATCTTTTCCTTTCTACTTATCTAGTGCAATATAAATATGAATTTCTTGTTTCTGCATATCTTCAGAGTTGTTTTGATATTCTTCAAAATCGCAAGTGTATTTCCTTTTTAAATCCATGTTCCATATTTCTTGCCAAGCCTGTCCTACTGAATTTTGCACATCTCCTGTTATAACAAACTTAGCATATTTTCCTTTTGGAATAATAATACTTTCTATTTCTTCACCTATTTGTACTTTTTGACTTACTTCTGCTCCTGCAATAAATGTATAAGTTTTTGTATAATCACCCTCATATTCTGTATATAAGCCTATTGTTTTACCATTTACCTTATTTGGAATCTTCTCATAAATTCCATTTGCAAATAATTTTTGCCAAGTCATTCCTATATCTTGTATAGCCTTTCCATCTTGATTAGTTGTTTTAATTTTAATTCCTGTAACAACCTTTTCTTCTAATTCTACAATTTCATATTTCATAATATATCTACCTCCTAAACAGAAGTATATAACATATAATTTGACAACAGTATGTCATATTATAAATAATTTTTTAAAGTTTTTTGTAATTTATCTTTTATTATGTTTTTTACATAAGCAGGATTTAAAATTTTTGCATATTCTCCAAAAGATAAAATATAGCCATATATCCATTCATTCTCTGGATATTTCACTTTTATAATAAAGTTCCCATCTTCTTTTTTAGTTATTTCTTTACTTTCAAATTCATCATATACTCTATAAGTCATAGCTTTATTTATTTCTAGTTCAAGTTCTATCATTTTAAAATTATGTTTTTCTTTCTCTTCTTTTGGTAGTTCTCTTTCAAAATGTTCTTCTAATATTTTAATTTCTTTTATTCTAGCAATTTTAAATATTCTATAATCTTCTTTTAATTTGCAATAACTTATTAAATACCATGATTTATCTTTAAACCATATTTGTAATGGCTCTACAATTCTATTATTTTCTTCTCCATTAGAATTATAATAAGTAAATTGTACTAGCTGCTTATTTAAAATTGCAGATTTGATAATATCAAATCGTTCTTCTTGTATATTACCCCAATTAGAAAAATCAATTTTAATCCAATCATTTATCTTTTTATTAAATAATATACTTAACTTCTCTAAAATATCTTTTTCATCTTGTCCTTTTACTTTTTTCATTCCTTGTAAGGCAAACAAAATCTGATTTTGTTCTTCTTCAGAAAGTATTGTTTTATTTAATACATATTCATCTAAAAGTCCTATTCCTCCATCTTTTCCTTTACTTGCATAAATTGGTATGTTTGCTCCACTTAATGTTTCTATATCTCTATATATTGTTCTTGTAGATACCTCAAACCTATTAGCTAATTCTTTAGCTGTAGTTTTTTTCTTTTGCATTAGTATATATACTATTTCAAATAATCTATTATTTACCTGCATATTTTCCTCCTGTCAATATTATAGCATATAAATATGACATCTGTCTGTCATATTTATAAAAAATGAGCAGATAATTTAACTTATTATCTACTCTACTTATTTTAAGTTTGTAGTTACTTTTGATATTTTTCTGGTGCTATTGATATATCCCTTATCATATCTCCATTTATTATACGAACTCTATTTTTTTCTTCAACTTTTATCCAGTTATCTTCTACTGCAACAATTTTTCCTTGTACTCCAAAAGATTCATTAAATAATATAATTGTGCATACTTTTCCTATAAATTCCTTCATTAATTCTTGTGGCATTTTTCTTTTCCTACCTTTCTTTTTTCTATTCATTATTCCTAAATATAACTTATTTCTTCTTGGTATTATTATACAACAAAATAGTATTATAAACCATATCCACCAATATCTTATTTGTACCACCTCCATTTATGATAACACAAACTTTATCTTTCTAGTTCATCTTGCTTTTTTTCTACATTTATTCCATTTATTTCTTGAAATTTATCTACTTTAATTTGAGAATTATTAGTAGGTATATTATGACTTTTCTTCATTCCTAATGCTACATCTAATTCTGCTATCATAACAGATGGATTAAGTAAAGAATCTTCACAATGCCCTTTACCTTGAAAACATTTTATTTTAGAACTAGGATAATTTTTTCTAATATATTCTGCTGTTTTTTTTGCTAATAATTCGTTCATTTTCGTTCCATAATAATAGTAAACTTCTGTATTAGGAGTATCTATATCACTTGGTAATTTATAACTTCCAATTTGCCTTATATAATTAGTAATTGTTGTATCAGACATATTATCCATCATTTCTAAAAAAACATCTAATTTATCTTCAGGAATAATAGAATTAACTGCTTGTGCAACAACTCTTTTATCTCTTGCTTGTGTTTTATGAGTAAGCATAAGATACTGTTTTGTCATCATTGAAGTCATTAGTCTATTGTAAGAAATTAAAGGAGAACTTTCTAAAATAACTTTATCAATATCTAATTTTTTATTTTGCCAAATTTGAGATGTTAGAACACCACCCATAGACATACCATAAATTGCAAACACATTACTTCCATAATAAGAAATAATATAATCTTCTATATCTTTTGCACTTTTTTCAAAAGAAACAAAATCTTCCTTTTTATTTGGATTATGTCCTTGTAATACAGGAACTATAATATGATAGTCATTTTTATAATGTTCAATGTATTTCTCCCATATTTGATATGGTGTTTCAAATCCATGTATTAAAATTATTTTATCTTTTTCTTTGTTTCCAAATTCTAATATTTCCAATAAATTTTCCCCTTTCAAAATATATAACTACCATATAAATGGAATTACTTTATATTTGACTTTATTTTTGTATTCTGTATATCCTAGTAATTCTTTTTCTAGTATTTTTTCCTCATTCTTAATTCTTTTGCTAATTATAATTGGATATACTAAAAAAATTATAAATGATTGAGCAGATCCTAATATTAAAGGCATTGTTAGGAATAGTAAAATAGTTGCTGCATACATTGGATGTCTTACAATTCCATATAATCCTGTATCAATTACCTTTTGATTTTCTTGTACTTCAATAGTTCGAGATAAATAAGTATTTTCTCTTAATACTTCTGCATATAATATGTATGCCAATATAAACAGAATTGAAGAAACAATAACAACGATATTGGGAATTATTATCCAATTATATTTATAATTTAATCCTGCAATTATAAATCCTACTAGAAACATCAGTCCACTAAATACAACTACTTGTTTTTGTTCATTTTCATTTTCTTTTGCATTTAATCTTTTCTTTAATAGTTCTGGATTTTTGAGCATTAGAATAATTCCTGCAATAAACATTGGAACAAATAAAAGTCCCATAAATAGCCAACCATTCCAGTAATAAATAGTATTTGCAGGTATGAACAATAATGTTCCTGTTATCAGTACACCTAAAGCAAATTTTATAATTGCTTGAAAAAACAATTTCATATTCATAACTTTTATTCCTCTCTATTTAATTCATTAAGAAATCAAATATATTCATTCCTGCTGATGTTTCTGTTTTATATAATTCTGTATAACCACATTTAGTACAGCTTATCGTAATAAATTTCTTGTTTTGAACATCAAATACTTTTGCAAAATTTCCTCCTGTTGCTTGAATTTGGTCTTTTTCATATTCTTCATTTTTACATTTAGGGCATTTCCATTTCTCCATAATTACATAACTTCCTTTACTTTTTCTATAAATTTATTAATATTTTCATCTAGTATTTTTATTTCTTTATTATCGTTCATGCTTTTATTAACCATTTTTACTATAAACTTATCAAATCCTTTTTGTTGTTCCAAGCTCATCTCTCCACCAAATGTATCATATATAATGGCATTATCAAGTAATTCTTTTGTAAAGTTTTGTTCATAATATTGTTTCCAATTTTCATTAAATCCACAGCAAATAAAATAACATACTTTTTTATTTTGTAAAGAATTAAAATTTTTAGATATAAATTTCTTTACTCTTTTATCTATCATTCCCATTCTGATTGGCGAACCTATAATTATTAAATCATATTTATCAATACTTTCGTTTTGTATTGTTGCCAAATTAATTATAGTTGAATTTTTTAAATTCTGCCCTAATATCCTTGCACATTTTTCTGTTGTTCCTGTTTTACTAGCATAAATAATTAAAGTTTTCAAAATTTTTCCTCCTACTCGACAATTTGTAATTGCACTAAACTGCTGTCGCAGTGGTCGTTTAAGTTAGTATAGCACTAAAAAT
>CAOSZT010000103.1 GCA_948528155.1 uncultured Clostridia bacterium
AAAGGTATGTATAATATATCAATTTTAATTGATGATTATATTATACAAGGTAAAAAATGAATAAAAAAACAAGGAGTTTAATAATAGCATTAATTGTAATAATATTAGTAGCAGGTACACTAATGGCATATAAAATTGTAACTAATAAAGAGAATGATGTAGAGGAAATTTCAGAAGAACAAACTGAAGAGAATATATTAACTGCTGGTGTGGAAGAAAAGAAAGTGCAAATATTTAATGGAAATGATAGACCAATAGCAGTAATGATTGATAATCATAATTTGGCATGGCCACAGGCTGGTTTAAATAAAGCATATTTAGTATATGAGATTGTTGTTGAAGGCGGAGAAACTCGTTTAATGGCTTTATTTAAAGGTGTAGATGTTGACAAAATTGGACCAGTGAGAAGTGCAAGACATTATTTTTTAGATTATGTTATGGAAAATGATGCAATATATGCACATTTTGGTTGGAGTCCTATGGCACAAAGTGATATTCCTAAATATAGTATAAATAATATTAATGGAATTTCAGAAAGTGAATCAACTTTTTGGAGAGTAAGAGATAAATCAGCACCACATAATGCTGTAACAAGTACAGAGGCACTTTTGAAGGTAGCTAAAAATAAAAAATATAAAACAACATCTAATAAAGATAGTGTATTAAATTATGTTACAGATGAGGTTATTTTAGAAGAGGGACAAATTGCAAATACTGTTACAATACCACATTCAACACTTCAGACTGTTAAATATGTATATGATGAACAAAATAAAGTATATAAAAGATATGCAAGAGGTAAGGCTCAGACAGATTGGGATACTGGTAATAGTGTTGCTACTAAAAATATAATAATTACATTTTGTGATAATTATACTTTAAATGATAGTGAAGAAAAAGGGAGACAGGGACTAAAGAATATTGGTACTTTTAATGGATATTATATTACAAATGGTAAAGCTATTAAAATTAAGTGTATTAAAGAGTCTAGAAATTTACAAACTAAATATGAAGATTTAGATGGCAATGAAATTAATGTTAATGACGGAAATACATGGATTAATATTTGTCCTATAAATGCAAAGGTAGATATTAATTAAGAAAGGAGTTGAATATTGTGAATGTTTATGATACTGCAAATAGACTTGCACAAGAATTAAAGCAGTCAGAGGAATATGTGAATTATAAGTTGGCAAAAGAGACTATTAATATGAAATCTGATGTGAAGAAGAAAATTGAGGATTTTGAAAAGGCTAGATATGATGTACAAATTACAGAGTTACAGACTGGCAAGATTGATGAAGAAAAAACTAAAAAGATGCAACAGTTGTATATTGATTTAATTCAAGATGATGATGCTAAAAGGTTTTTTGAAGCTGAGACAAAATTTAATGTTGTTTTGGCTGATGTTAATAAAATTATTGGTGATGCAGTTATTGATGTATTGAAATAATTAATATATGTGTATGAATTAAAAAGTGGAAAGTTTATAATAACATTATTAGTAAAATTTAAGGAGTAATTATGGAATTTATAGTTTTATTAATAATGGTAGTAATATTATATTTTTTATTGATTTTTATTTTTGATTTTAATATAAAAAAGTTAAAGAGTATTGGAGAGGATAAAGAATTAGATAAGTTGACTCAAAAGTATCCTGAAAATGTAGAGATATGTAAAGAGTATTTGAAGATGTTGAATAATGATAGTGTTGTGATTGAGGAAGATAAAAATTCAAGTACTACTTTATTTCTTGTAATGAGTAATAAGATTTTTATTGCTGATTTGAAAGATAGTTATACTAGAATACAGACTATTGCTCATGAGTGTTTACATTCTATACAAAGTAAAAAGATGTTGTGGTTTAATTTTATCTTTTCTAATGTTTATTTAATGTATTTTTTTGTTTTTTGTATTTTAGGTGTTTGTAAATTAGTGCCTTATAAAATGCTTTTTTTGAGTATTTTTATGGTTTTGGGATTTGTTTTTTTTGCTGTTAGATCTTTTTTGGAAAATGATGCTATGATTAAGGCTAGATTTTTGGCTAAAGAGTATATGCAAAATAAAATGCTTTCAACTGCTGATGAGATTGAGTTAATTGTTAAAAAGTTTGATGTGTTAAATGATATTGGAATAAAGTGTACTAATTTTCAATTGCTTGCTAATGTGTTTTTTAAGATTGTTGTTTTGTTGGTGATTTTTGTTGTTTTTTAATTTTTGGTAAAAAATAAGCTGTCAAAAAATTTATATATGAATGTATTACTAGATTTGAGCAGTGGAGTCTATAGTATTTATTTTTATTAATACCTTCAATAGCAGGGTCATTTTCAACCATTATCTCCCTCACATAGAAGCCTGTTATCGGGTTTGAAGCCTAACGTGGGTCTTGGGGAACATTCAGGCTATTAATAAAAATAAATACTATAGACCCACTGCTCAAATCTAGTAACATAATCATATATAAGCTTTTTGACTACTCTGCTGTAAATATGATATATTATGATTGAACTTGGAGGAGGAAAATGAAATGAATACAATAATTGGAGAGTTAGGTAAGTCAAAGAAGTTTGTGGATTTAAGTAGACAAATAGATAAAGTAAAAAGTCCGATATCATTATCGGGCTTAACTGGTGTTGGGATGACAGAAATAATAACAGCTATAAATGCTTATAATAAAAAGCCAATATTATTGGTTACTTATAATGAAATACAGGCGAGAAAAATATTACAAAATCTGAGAACTTTTCAAAAAGATAATGTTGTACTATTTCCTAAAAAAGAAATAGTAACATATGATTATGTGGCAGAAAGTAAAGATTTGCCATATGAGAGAATTGAAACTTTGACAAAAATTAAAGAAAATAAAAATCTAATAATTGTAGCAACTATAGAAAGTTTAATGCAAAAATTACCTGCAAAAGAAACTCTTTTTAAAAATACATTAGATTTTAAAGTTGGTGATATTTGTAATTTAGAAGATATTAAGAAAAAGTTAGTAAATTTAGGTTACTCAAGATATGATTTGATAGAAGGAAGAGGGCAGTTTAGTATAAGAGGTGGAATAATTGATATTTCTGTAGATGAAAAGATAGGAGTAAGAATTGAGCTATGGGGAGATGAAGTAGATTCAATAAGAAACTTTAGTATAAGTAGTCAAAGATCTATTTCTACACTTGAAAAAGTTAAATTATATCCAGCACATGAATATGTATTAGAAGATACAATTGAAAATATATGTAAAAAGATATCAAATATAATAGCAGAAGGTAAACAAGAAGAGATAAAAGAACAAGATCTTGAGCAAATAAAAGCAGGGAATTATATAAGTAAAATAGACAAGTATTTTAATCAATTTTATGAAAAACAAGAAAATTTAATAGATTATTTAAATGATGATTGTCTTATATTTTTAGATGAGATAAACAAAATAGAACAAAGAGAAATGAATATCTTGCAGGATATAGAGAATTTGAGTAAAAATCTTATAGAAAAAGAAAGAATATTGCCAGAAGCATTAAATATAATTTCATCTATAGATTTTGAAATGTTAGAAAATAGATATCAGATTATTTATTTAGAGAAACAAGATGTAATTACTAAAAAGCAAGCTGAAAGGTATCATTTTGAATATAGAGAAGTTAATTATTATAAAAGTGAGATAGAAAGTTTATTTGAAGATATAAGAAAGTGGAATAAAGAGAAAAAAAGTATTTATGTAATTATTGATACAATAGAAAAAGCTAAAAAACTAAAGGATTTATTTGAAAAAGAAAATATATTGTGTAAGATAGAAGAAAAATTGGATAAAACAATAATAGTAAAGTCCACAGAAAATGTTATAACAATAGCTTTAGGGAAAATAACAGAGGGATTTGAAAATTTTGAAATAAATCAAATAGTAATTTCAGCTGATGAGTTAATAGATGGTGCAAAAAAGAAAAAAACATTTGCAAATAAGGCTTTTAAAGAAGGTGAAAAAGTAGTATTTGCAGATTTAAAAATAGGAGATTATGTTGTACATAAAAATTATGGAATAGGGTTATTTATAGGAGTAAATACAATTACAGCAGATGGAACAACAAAGGATTATATTAAATTAAAATATAAAGATGATGATATTTTATATGTACCAACAAATCAACTAGATGTGATAAGAAAATATATAGGCGGAGATTCAATAAATCCTCCAGTTAATAGTTTAGGAAGTAAAGATTGGATAAAAACAAAGGAAAAAGTAAAGAAAAATTTAAGGGCAGTTGCTAAGGAATTGATTGAGTTATATGCAAAAAGAGAAAAGGCAAAAGGATATGCTTTTAATAAAGATACACCTTGGCAACAACAGTTTGAAGAGAAGTTTCCATATCAAGAAACAGATGATCAATTAAGATGTATTGATGAAGTTAAAAGGGATATGGAACAACAAAGACCAATGGATAGACTTTTGTGTGGTGATGTAGGATATGGAAAAACTGAAGTAGCAATAAGAGCAGCATTTAAAGCTATTATGGATCATAAGCAGGTTGCATATTTAGTTCCTACTACAGTTTTGGCACAACAACAATATGAAGAGTTTAGAGATAGAATGAAGGATTTTCCTATAAAAGTAGAAATTTTAAATAGATTTAAAAGTACAAAATATACAAATGATGTAATAAGAAAATTGAAACTGGGGGAAGTTGATGTTGTAATTGGAACACATAGGTTATTGAGTAAAGATATAGAGTTTAAAGATATTGGTCTTTTAATAATTGATGAAGAGCATAGATTTGGTGTTAAAGCAAAAGAGAAAATTAAGCAATATAAATCAAATATTGATGTATTAACTATGACGGCAACTCCAATACCAAGAACTATGCATATGTCAATAGTAGGTATAAGAGATATGTCTGTAATTTATGATCCACCACAAAATAGGAAACCTGTTCAGACTTATGTATTAGAGTATGATCAGGAGGTTATAAAAGAGGCGATTACAAAAGAATTGGAGAGAGATGGTCAAGTATTTTATATATATAATAGAGTAGATACAATACAGAAAAAGGCAGATGATATATCGAGATTGATTCCAGAGGCGACTGTGAGTTATGCTCATGGTCAAATGACAGGTAATCAGATAGAAGATATTATGAAGGATTTTATCGAGAAAAAGGCAAATGTTTTGGTTTGTACTACAATTTTAGAGTCTGGTATTGATATTCCTAATGCTAATACTATTATTGTAGAAAATGCTGATAGAATGGGATTGGCAGCATTGTATCAAATAAGGGGTAGAGTTGGTAGGTCAAATAGGCAGGCTTATGCTTATATTACTTATAGAAAGGATAAAATGTTATCAGAGGAAGCGGATAAAAGGCTTAAGGCAATTAAGGAATTTACTGAGTTTGGTTCAGGTTTTAAAATTGCTATGAGAGATTTGGAGATAAGAGGTGCTGGTAGTTTACTTGGAGAAATCCAGTCTGGTCATTTAGAACAAGTTGGTTATGATACATATTGTAATTTACTAGATGAGGTTGTAAAAGAAATGCAAGGTTTCGAGATTGAGCCTGATTTAGATGTTCAAATTGATTTAGATGTAACAAGTTTTATTCCTGATGAGTATATTCCAGATTCATCACAGAAAATTGAAATTTATCAGAATATTGCTTTGTGTAAGTGTGAAGAGGATATTCAAAATGTTGTTGATGAGATTATTGACAGGTTTGGTAATATGCCTTCTGAATTGGAGAATTTATTGGATATTGCTAAAATTAAGTATTTGGCAAAGGCTTATTATATTAGTAAGATTGCTAGTAAAAGGACTGCTGTTTTGTTTACTTTTGAACAGAGTAAGTTTGAGGTAGATATTTCTAAGTTGATTGGGTTATATGGAAATAAATTGAAGTTTTCTCCAGGTGTTAAACCAATGGTTACTTTAGAGATTGGTACTTCTAATGAACGTCAGATTTTGAATGATGTTATACAGTTCTTATGTAATATCTAAAAAAAATTTATATTTAAACTTTTTAGAATACTTTATAATAAAAAATATATTTTTGAAATAAGGAGAGGATATGTCTTTAATTAATGTAAATAATCTAACTTTTGGGTATGAAGGAAGTGCTAAAAATATATTTGAGAATGCAACTTTTAATATTGATACAGATTGGAAGTAGCATCAAAAAATATTTCAGATTGGTCAGATAAAATAGAAAAGTCTAAATATAATACTACAAATTCAGGTTCAAGTGTTGATAGAGGATATATAGGACATCAGTCAGCCAAAATGATTAAAAGGTCTAAAGTTATTGAGAAAAGAATTGAAAAATCTATTGTGCAAAAATCAAATTTGTTAAATAATATAGATAGAAATGATAGCTTAAAAGTAATTCCTTAGAAAGTAAAAAAGATCCTATGATTATAATAGAAAATTTGCAAATTGAATATAATGACATAAAGTTGTTTGATAAAATATCATTTGAAGTACACAATTGTGATAGAATTGGAATTGTTGGTAAAAATGGTATTTCAAAGACAGAGTTTGATAAAGATATAAGAGAAATGAGTGAAGAACAAAAGAAAAAAGTTTTAGTTGCTAAAAGTATTTCAGAGCAAGCAAATATTTATATTTGGGACGAGCCATTAAATTATATTGATATTTTGACTAGATTACAAATTGAAGAGGTTTTATTAAATTTTAAGCCTACTGTTATTTTTGTAGAGCATGATGAAACTTTTATTGAAAAAGTGGCAACAAAAATTGTGTGTTTAGAAAATAATGTACTTAAAAATTAAAGGAGATTTTATATGAATGTAATTTCAAGTAAAGATAATGAACTTGTAAAAAATATAAAAAAGTTAAAAGAAAAGAAATATAGAGATATATATAAAGAATTTATTGTAGAGGGAATTAAATTAATTAAAGAAGCAATTGAAGAAAAGGCAGATATACAGAAAATTGTAATATGTGATAATTGCTTAAATGCTGATGTAATTCCAAAACAATTAATGTATGAAATTGCAAAATTTGATTGTGTATATGTAACAGAAAATGTTTTTAATACAGTATCAGATGTAAATACACCTCAAGGGATTTTGGCTATTATTAAAAGAAAAAATATTGAAATAGAAATAGATTATTCACAAGATATAATTGTAGCTTTAGATGATATTCAAGATCCAGGAAATTTGGGTACAATTTTAAGGACTGTTGATAGTATTGGATTAAATCAAATTTTGGTTTCTAAAGGTACAGCAGATTGTTATAATTCTAAAGTTATACGTTCTACTATGGGGGCAATTTTTAGAGTTAATGTTATAGAATGTGAAAATTTAGAGAATGTACTTAAAAAGGTTAAAAACAATAATTTTGAGTTGATTATTACATCATTACAGACTAAAAATAGTATTTATGATGTTGATTATAGTAAAAAAGTTATTGTAATAGGAAATGAAGCAAATGGAGTTAAGAAAGATATTCAAAATATTGCTGATATAAAGGTTAAAATTCCTATGCTTGGTAAAACAGAGAGTTTAAATGCTTCTGTGGCAACTGGAATTGTTTTATATGAGTATGTTAGGCAAAAAGTAAAATTGTAAAATTATTAAAAAAATAAAAAGAGACTAACTATTAATTGTCAATAGAAATATAAAAAAATTTTAAAAATTTTT
>CAOSZT010000104.1 GCA_948528155.1 uncultured Clostridia bacterium
AAATTTGCAGGATTAGCTGGAAGAACAACAGTACCAATATATCAAAAAATGAAACCAAAACCAGATGCAAGCCACCTAGTAAATTACAAAAAAGTAAAATTATATGATTATTATCTTTGTGATTATTGCGGAGAAGAAATAAAAATTCTAGAGAAAAAACAAGAAATGACTGGTGGAACTGCAACAATACCACATACAGTTACAAAAAGAGGAGAACTAAAGTTAGCATTATGCAATAAGTGTTTAAGACCAGCATTAAAAGAATTTGAAGAGGTGGAAAATGCAAATTGATAACATAGATGAAATAGAGAAATTTGTTGAAGAAATGAATTATTTTTTCACGAATATTGAAAGAACAAATTCAGATCTTAAGAATCAGTTAAGAACCAAAGAACTGGAGCAAGATGATTTACTTCATGAAATAGAACTAAGCAAATTGAATGCTTTTGAATTAACAAAAGTTGCTACTAGATTACAAAAAACAAGGAAAGAACGCAGAGAAATAAAAGACAAACTAGAATTTATAGCAACGATTAAAGGCTTTTCTGATAAATACACAAACAAGTTAATTACAGGAGATTTAATAAACTTACTAAAAAACATAAGACGATTAAGGGAAAATTGGAATACAAGAATATATAAAACAAGGGTGCTAGAAGATCTAAAAATTAGCAAAATGAAAGAAACTATACAACAAAAAGGAGAAGAAAAAGATGTTAATAGTTAGTCAAGATAAAATGAAAACTACTGAAAAAATGGAACTATGGATAGAAGAATTATGGGAAAATACAGAATTTGAAAGGAAGTTATTTTACATTAAAAACCCAATAGGGACATTAGGTACATATACAACAAAAGAACGAGCGAAAGAGGTGTTAAAAGAAATTATAAAAGAATTCAAAAGAGTTCTTAGAACAGAAAATAGAGGAACAGGGCAGCAAAGGTTTTACGATTTACCAAAGGTATATTATATGCCAGAAGATTAGGAGGGAATCAAATGGTTTATGAATTTGAAATGATAGGAGACATAGTAGGAAAAGCAAGACCTAGAATGAACACTCGAACAGGAAGAGCATATACGCCAACAAATACAAAACTTTATGAATATTCTTTAAGGCAATGGTTCATAAGAGATTATCCATACTTCAAACCAATTGAAACAAGAGTAAAAGTAACAATTATAGCCTACTTTGGAATTCCTAAAAGTACAAGTAAAAAGAAAAAAGCGGAAATGCTACAGGGGATTATAAGTCCTACTAAAAAACCTGATGCAGATAATATTGTAAAAATAGTGTTAGATGCTATGAACAAATTTGCTTTCAAAGATGATACGCAAGTTACTAAATTAGAAATAGAAAAGAAATATGATAAGACACCAAGAATCTACATAAAAATTGAAGAATATTAGAATGAAAGGAAAAGAATGAAATGGAATATAAAGAAGAAGATAAAAAGTTAATAGAAAGTGCAAATTGCCATTATTATGAATTTACAGAAAAGATAATAGAGCAAATAGTAAATAAAAATATAGATGATGTAGCATCAGAGGAGTGGAGAATTTTAATACAAATGCTATATCCTAAAAATATGATAGGAAGCGGATTATTCCAACCAATATTAATATTTAAGATTAGTTCAAAAGGAAAAAGAGTAGATCCTCCATTAGAAGCATATAACAGCATAAATGATTTAAAGGATAAAGAATGTTTGCTATTTAGGATGATGGACTATATAGAAAAAAACAGCAATTTAAAAATTCATAATAGCTGGTATACAACAAAAGAAAAGATAATACAAGGAGGGTAAAGTAATGCCTAAAGAAATAGAATTGAAAGATATAGTAAAAATGCAAAATCTATATATAGAGATATTTTATGAAGAAGATGAAGATTGTCCAGATAGGAGAATTATTGTAAAAAAAGAAAAAGCAGTACAAAGAATATTAGATAAAATAATCAATAATAAAGGCGAACAATTAGCTATTTGGGGAACGATACAAAGAGAAAGTTGGAATATAAAGGATAAAACTTTCAAGCCAATTTGTGATAAATTGCGAGAGCTAGGCTATGCAATAATACAAAGGGAGAAGAAGAAATGAAAAGATTTTTATTTATAATTTTTGTTATTTTAATGACACCTATATATTTAATATTGCATTTTTTAGGATGGTTTCTAAGTGGTTTCGTAGAACTTATGACAGATATTACAGAACCTATTGCAGATGGAATAGAAGAATTGATTGAAAATATGATGAATTTTTGGGAAAAAGTATTGCATAAATAAAGGGAAAGGAAGAGGTCAATATGGGAGTAAAAATAGAATTATATAATGATCATTTTGAAAATGCAAAAAGATATGGAATACCAAAAGCACAGTTAATTATAGCTGATATACCATATAATTTAGGAAATAATGCTTATGCAAGTAATCCAATGTGGTATGTAGATGGAGATAACAAAAATGGAGAAAGCAATAAAGCAGGGAAGTCTTTTTTTGATACAGATAATGACTTTAAAATAAATAATTTTTTTGACTTTTGCACTAGATATTTAAAAAAAGAGCCGAAAGAAAAAGGACAAGCACCAGCAATGGTTGTTTTCTGTGCTTTTGAACAAATACAAAGAGTTATTGACGAAGGAAAAAAACATGGATTATTAAAAAGCTATCCATTAGTTTTTATTAAAAATTATTCTGCTCAAGTATTAAAAGCAAATATGAAAGTGGTAGGTGCAACAGAATATGCAGTTGTATTATATAGAGATAAATTACCAAAGTTTAACAATATAGGGATTGATGGAAAAAAACATATGGTGTTTAACTGGTTTGAATGGAAGAGGGATAATTCAAAAGCATATCCTAAAATACATCCAACACAAAAACCAGTTGGATTATTAAAAAGGCTAATAGAAATATTTACTGATGAAGGCGATGTTGTTATAGATCCAGTAGCACGGAAGTGCATCAACTTTAAGGGCGTGTGCTGAAATGAATAGAAATTGTTATGGATTTGAAATAAAAAAGGATTTTTATAAATCAGCAAAAGAAGTAATGTTAAGTAATATACAACTAACTATGTAGAAAGGAAATAGAAATGAATGTATTAAGTTTATTTGATGGAATAAGTTGCGGTCAAATTGCACTTGAAAGAGCAGGAATAAAAGTAGAAAAATATTATGCAAGTGAAATAAAACCATCAGCAATAAAATGTACACAAACCAATTACCCTAATACAATTCAATTAGGTGATGTTACAAAATTGGATTTAAATAAAATAGATAAAATTGATTTGTTAATTGGAGGGAGTCCATGCCAGGATTTATCTATTGCAAATGTAATCAATAGAGGAAATCAAGACGGACTAGATGGAAAGAAAAGCAGTTTATTTTTTGAATATGTAAGAATATTGAAACAATTAAAACCAAAATATTTTTTACTTGAAAATGTTGCAAATATGAAAAATAAAGACAAAGAACTTATCAGTAATATTCTAGGAGTAGAAACTATAAAGATAAATTCAAACCTAGTAAGTTATCAAAATAGAAGTAGGTACTATTGGACTAATATACCAAATGTAACAGAGCCACAAGATAAAAATATAGATTTCCAAGATTATATTTGTAAAGAACATGAAAAATGCAAAGAGTTCAAAGTTAATAAAACTGCATCGAGAATAAAAATGTGGGGTAATGGCATAGAAGGAAGTTGTCCAAATGTAACTCACGCTAATAAAATCAATTGTATAACATGTAGACAAGACAGATGGAAGAATGCAGGATTAATTGAATTTGAAGATTTTTGCAGATTTCTCACAACTGAAGAATTAGAACAAGGACAAACATTACCTATTGGATATACAAAAATGCTAACTAAAAATCAAGCAGCAGATGTAATTGGCGATGGATGGACTGTAGATGTAATAGTTCATATATTAAAGAATATTGAAGGAGGAAAACTAAAGTGAAATGTGATGATAAGGAATGGCAACATTGCAGAGTTGAAAAAATGGGATGCAAAGGTTGCTATTATGATATCGATATTATAGGAAAAAGGGTTAAAGTTAAACACCCAGAATTTGATGGAATTACAGGAGTAGTAGTTGAAAAAATAAACAATGAATACAAGATAGAACTAGATAATAAAATCGGAGGATGCGAATATTACATAGCAACTGATGGAGGATTTATAGTAATAGATGAAAATACTACAACGCATCATGTAACAATAAAAACGGAAAAGTTAAAGGAACTAATAAAAGAAAATTACAAATGGAATGATTATACTCTAAAAGGAAAAATAGATATAGTGACAAGGTTAGCATATTTTGAAAATGATAAAGAGTTATTAGAATTTTTAGAATATATGGAGGAATAGAAAAATGAAATCTATTGTAGATAATAAATTATATGATACAGAAAAAGCAGACAAGATATTTGATTATATAAAAAATGTAGCTGAATCAATATGGATTTTAGGAACAGAATACAAACAAAACTGTTGGAGAGATGTTGATATGTACAAGACCAAAAAAGGAAATTATTTTATACATATAAAACAACCAAACAAAGAAAACAATAGTGTTTACTATGGGTATAAAAAAGAATATATAGAAGCGATAACAGAAGAAGAGGCAAAGAGGATTGTAAGAAAATTAGATGTAGAGAAAAGCATAGAATTATTTGGAAAAGTAGAAGAGGCTTAATATAAAAAATATGGAGGTAATAATAATGAAATTATATAGCAATGAAATTGTATTCAGAGGACATCCTGATAAAGTATGTGATCAGATTAGTGATGCAATACTAGATGAATGTTTGAAACAAGATCCAAACAGCAGATGTGGAATAGAAACTGTAGGAGGAAAGAAAAAAATATTTATAACAGGAGAAGTAACAAGCAAAGCAAATATTGATGTAGAAGCCATAGCAAAAAGAGTGCTAAAAGATATTGGATATTCTGCTGACTATGAGATTATAGACAACATAGGAAAACAAAGTCCAGACATAGCACTTGGAACTAATGATGAAGTAAATGGAGCAGGAGATAATGGCATGATGTTTGGATATGCTTGTGATAGTACAGAGCAAATGCTACCAACGGCAATGGTAATATTACAAGAGTTATCTAAAAGGTATGATGAACTAAGGAAAAAAGATAGTAGATTTCTACCAGATGGAAAAGCACAAATAACAGGCTTATATGGTGATAATATGGAATTAAAAGCTATAAAGGCATTCACAGTTTGCTATCAAAATACTGAAGAAGATAGAAAAGAAACCGATAAAATAATTATAGGTATGTGTTGTGAAATAGCAAATAAATATGAAACGACAATAGAAAAATTTTTAATAAATCCAACAGGTAAATTCAAAATAGGAGGTTTTGAAGGAGATGCAGGTTTAACAGGAAGAAAAATCGTAGTAGATCAATACCAGTCTTTTGCTAATGTTGGTGGTGGTGCATTTTCTGGAAAGGATCCAACAAAAGTAGATAGAAGCGGAGCATACAAGGCAAGAGAAATAGCAAAAAAATATTTACAAAAGTATAATTTGGTATGGTGCGAAGTTCAATTAAGTTATGCAATAGGTATCGAACAACCACTAGCAATTTACATTGATAGTGATATGGGAAGCATTGAACCAACTACTGAACTATATGAAGAATGCAAATTAAAGAATATCATAAGAGATCTAGATTTGAAAAATAAATGTTATGAAGAAACAGCACGATTCGGACATTTTCAATAGAAGGAGGACAATTAGTTATGCTATTTAATAAAAAATATAAAAACTTAAGGGAAAAAATAGAACGATTAGATTATAGTTTATATCTACAAATTGAACAATATGTTAATAGAGCAGATACGAAATATCACAAAGGCAGAATTGATGGATTAATTAGTTCTAGAGGAGCAATCCAAAAAATTTTAGATGGGGAGGACAAAAATGTTTGAAAAGGAAACAACTAAAATGACAGAGGAACAAAGAAAACTACTAAATGAAGAGATAATTGATAAAGAAAAATTTAGCATGATGAATAGAAGAGAAAGAAGAGAATATTTAAAAGAACATAGAAAAGAAATTAAAAAATTAAAATTTTAGTGAGGTATCTGCAGATGGAAAATAGAAAACGATGTGGAAATTGCGGAAGATATCCGTTTTGTAAAAGAACAGAAGGAGCTAGTTGCTATTGTGAGGAATGGATAAAAAGAAAATATGAAATTCGTAAAAATATAGGAGTGGAAAATGAAAAAATGTAAATATGAAGATATTACAATAGAACAAGCAGAAAGAATAACAGGGACAAGCTATATTACTGAACTGATTTGTGATGCTGATAGTAAGACCATAAATATCAATGAAGAAGAATATCTAAAAGTAGAAGCAGTAATAAAAGAAACAATAAATGATGTAAAAAAGACACTAGAACCTGTTATAAAAAGTCTATCAAATGCTTTTGGTACATTAGCAGAAACAGCACGATCATTTGCAACTACATTGGTAGGAATAGCCGAAAGTTTAGCTAGGAACTTAAGCAATAAAAAAATAACGAAGAAAAAATTTATTAAATTACTGCAAAGTCAGGGAATGCAACGAAATGAAATAAACAGAATTATTAAAAATAACAAGGAACCATATACATTTTATAGGTATTACAATATAGTAGTAAGTTATCAAAAACAAAACGATAAACAATAAAAAAACGATAGAAATAATAATTTGTAAGGAAAAAACTACTTAAAAATTATTTTTACATAGAAAAATCAGAAACGAACACGATAGAAAAATAAGAAGCGGAAAGAAGGTGTATATCATGCTTTTAGCATTAAAAATAATATTTATATTCTTTTTAGGAATATTGGCATTATCAAAAATAGTAAAAGAAATGAATGAGCAAGTAGGAATACAAGAAAAAGATAGTATTTCAAAAAGCATAATTAATATGGTTGAAATAACTATTAGTGTAGCATTAATTTTCTTTATTTATAAAATATAGGAGGGATGCAAAAGATGAACGTTCAAGAGGTTTTGGAAAATTACAATACATATAAAGCTAGAATCAGTATAACAGAATCGGAAATACAAGAGCTGGAAAATGAAATTGTTGATATAAAAAGTGCTAATTTAGATGGAATGCCTAAAGCAAAAGGTTATGTTGAATCTAGTATAGAAAACCAAGTAATAGAAAGACAAGATAAAATATCAGATAAGAAAAGGTATATTAAAAGTTTAGAACTAAAAATAAAAGTGGTAGAGAATCTAGTAAAAATATTAAAAAAGTACAATCAGGATGTTATAGAAATGAGATATTATCAAAAAATGAGCATAGAAGAAATCGCTGTAAATAAAAATAAAACATATGATGCAATAACGAAAGCAATAAAGAATTCTGTAGCAAAAATGCAACGAGAATATAACAAAAACAAAAAATTATAGAAAATTTATAGAAAATTTATATATTTTTTCTGTATTTTTTCAAAAAATAATTTGTTATAATTATAATTGCAAAAATACTAAATATTTTCATTTTATTTCTTCATTTCTTTTTCAATCAGCCACCTTATTATTTGTAGGTGGCTTTTTTATATGC
>CAOSZT010000105.1 GCA_948528155.1 uncultured Clostridia bacterium
GTATAACTGGAGAAAATGGATTAATAGGAAAAGCGAAATGGACAAAGTTTGTAACAGAATATAATAATGTTAAAGAAGCAGTAAATATATATACATTTAGTAAAGATATAAATAAAGAAGAAAATTATTATCCAATAAAAGAAAATGAAAAAGTACAAAATAATGAAATAAAAAATACTTTAGAAGAAACAATAAAAAAAGCGGAAAATATTAATGAAATTACAGAAGAAAAAGTGAATTTGTATAAAATAGATAAAGAAATAATAAAAGAATATACTCAAAAAGATTATGTAATAAATATATTAACAGGAGAAATATATAGAATTGAAGGGGAAAAATATGAAGGAAAAACATATCATAGACCAGAATATGGTGTAACAAAAGATGGAATAATAGATGATGGTCCACAAGATACAGAAGATACTATTTATTTAATAATAGATGAAAGTAAACAATTAACAACAAAATTAAATTTGGGAGAAGTAGTATGGACAACATCAGATGAGAGTATAGTAATTGTAGACCATACAGGAAAAATAACAGGAATAGCAAAAGGGGAAGCAACAATAACAATAAGTTATAAAACAGAAGATACAGGAGATATAGAAAATCCAGGAGACACAGAAGAAGGAAGTGGAACACAAGGTGGAGAAGAGGAAGTAACAGAGGTTAATATACAAACATATAAAATAATAGTAGAAGAAGGAATTCCAGAAAATTTTACATTAGAAATGGAAACAGAAAAGGAAATAGGAGAATATCAAACATATAAAATAGAAGTAAAAATAGAAGGGAAAAAAATAGGAACTAGTTATTTAGAATGGGAAAGCAGTGATGAAAATATAGTAAAAGTAAATGGAAAAGGAGAAATAAAAGGATTACAAATAGGAGAGGCAATTATAAAATGTAAGTGGAAAGAAGATCAAACAAAAGAAGCAATGTGTAGAGTAATAGTAAAAGCAAGTGATAAATTAATATTAGATAAAACAAATGTAAGTGTAACAATAGATCAAACAGTAAAATTAATAGCTAAATATCAAGAACAAAATGTAACAAATACAGCAAGTTGGACAAGTGAAGATGAAAATGTAGCAACAATACAAAATGGACAAATAAAAGGAATAGCAATAGGAACAACTACAATAATAGCAGAATATCAAGGAGAAAGAGTTATTTGTAATGTAGAAGTAAAAGATATAGTAACAGAAATATATACAATAGAAGATTTAAGCCTATTTGCAAAACAAGTAAATTCAGGAATAAAATATGAAGGAAAAATAGTAGAATTAAAAAATGACTTAGATTTTAAAAAAGAGGAAAGTTATGAGTCAACAGAAAGCCAGGAATACAAAGATTACTATATAAGTACTGACATAACTGCAAATACTTGGATACGAATAGGAAACTCAACAACTAAATATTTTAATGGAACATTTGAAGGAAATGGAAATACAATAACTAATCTTTATATGAATATAGCAGCAGGAAATCTAGGATTATTTGGTTATTCAAATGGAGGAAATTTTAAAAACATAAATTTAAAAGATGTAAATATAATATCAACAAGATATCAAATAGGTGGACTGCTAGGATATGGAAACAATGTAAATATAAGTAATTGTAAGGTTTCAGGAAATATTACTACTACAGGACATACTAGTAACCATAATAGAACTGGAGGAATAGTAGGTTTAATTGGGACAATGGGTGGTACAATAAATAGTTGTGTAAATGAAGCAACAATTGGTGGAAGTTACCATATGAAAGGTGGAATAGTAGGTTTTATGTATAAAGGTACAATAACAAATTGTACAAATAAAGGAAGTGTTACAAGTAGTAATGCTCATATAGGTGGGATAGTAGGATATGCAGGATATAACTCAAATGTAAATTATACTGTATCAATAGATAATTGTAAAAATTATGGAGAAATACAGGCAAGCCATTATGTAGCAGGAATAGCTGGTGTTATAACACAAAGTACTAGTATAAGAAATTCTACAAATTATAATTCTGGATCAATAAAATCACTAAAACACAATGGAACAACATATTATGATAGTGAAGCTGGAGGAATAGTAGGATTAATATATAATAAAGGAGATAATATAGTAGAAAATTGTAACAATTATGCAACTATAACAGGTTCATATAATGGAGTAGGAGGAATAATTGGTACAAGTATGAAAGGAACAGTAAAAAAATGTACAAATCAAGGAATAATTACAGGAGGGAGATCTGGAACAGGGGGAATAACGGGAAGGACAGGTTATTATAATACTACTAGAACGATTTATACAAAATCAATTGTAGAAAATTGTGTAAATAAAAGTGAAGGAGTTGTAACTTCAACAGGTTGGAATATAGGAGGAATATCTGGTTATACAGAATATGGAAGTGAAATAAGAAAAGCTAATAATTATGCAAATGTAACTGGAACAGGGCAGAGCAGTAATTTTGGAAATGTAGGGGGAATAGTAGGATGTCAAAGTATTTATGTATATAATAAAGTTCCATGTTTAATAGAAGAATGTAATAATTATGGAGATGTAAAAGGTAGTTATATTTTTTGTGGAGGAATAGTTGGAAGACATAGAAGAGGAACAATAATCAATTGTATAAATGAAGGAAATGTTACAAATGAAAAAAATCATACAGGAGGAATAACTGGATGTACAGGAAACTATGAAGAAACTGTAAAAACAAATGGAACAATAGAAGGTTGTATTAATAAAGGTGATGTAACAATAACTGGAGAAGGTGCAACAGCATGTAATGTGGGAGGAATAAGTGGAACTTTGCATAATGGAAGTTGGATTAAAAATTGTGGTAATATAGGAAATATAAGTTCAAATGGATATAATACATCAGCTGATAAAACTTCAAGAACAGGTGGAATAGTTGGAATGATGAATACTGTAGGAGCAAATAAAGTAACAAATTGTTATAATTTAGGAAATGTAACAGCAAAGTATAAATATATAGGAGGAATAACTGGATATATGTATACTGGAACAGCAGTAATAGAAAATAGTTATTCAAAAGGAGAAATAACTGGACCAGCAAATATAGGAGGAATAGTAGGATATAAAAGAGCAGGAACAGTTACAGAAAGCTATTATTTAGAAAATAGTGTAAAACCAACAGAAGGAGAGAAAACAGAAGAGGGTGAAGAAAAGGATGAATCAACAATTAATTCTTTAATAGAAATGTTAAAAAAAGAGATGTAAAAAGTTTAATTATTCAAAATTATAACTAAAAAATCATTGAATTACATATGTGTTTTCAATGATTTTTTAGTTATTTGAGGGTATGAAAAGTTTGTGTGAATTTTGAATTTTTATGATATTTTTTTATTTTAATAATTAAATTGATAAGATTTATTTTTCAAAGATTATTTTAAATCAACAACAGTAACACCCATTTCACCTTCGCCATAAGTACCAGCACGAAAAGATTTAACATGAGAATTAGATTTTAAAAATTTTTGAATACCATCACGTAATTTTCCAGTACCTTTACCATGAACAATTCTTACAGTTTGAAGTTTAGCAAGTGAACAATCATCTAAAAATTTATCAACAACAAAAATAGCTTCTTCAACATTTAAACCAATAACATTTAATTCTGACTTGGCTGTTCTAGTTTTGGAGATAGAATTATATGAGATAGATGTATTAGATTTTTTATTAGAGTTTTCAAGTTTTTCAAGATATTTTATATTTATATTCATTTTCATACTACCAATTTGAACTTGTACTTCATTTGATTTTGAAACATTTGATAAAATAGTACCATTTTTATTTAAAGATGTTACAAATACTTCTAAATTTGGTTTTATATCTTTTATTTCTAAGGCTTTTTGAGAGATTTTGTTTTCAGCTGAAGAAATAGAAATATTTTTAATTTCTTTATTTAGTTGATTTCGTAAATTATTTAATTCACTATTAGAATTAGAAATTTTAGTCATTTTAGAAATTATTTCATTTGCTTCTTCTTTAGCTTCTAATAGAATATTTCTAGCGTTTATTTTTGCTGAGTTAATAATTTCTTTTTCTTGTTCTAGTAGTTTTGTATTATCTTTTTCTAATGATTTTTTCAGAACAGAAATATCTTCTAATTTTTTTGAAAATTCAATTTTTTCCTTTTCTATTTGAGATTTATTATTATAAATATTTTTTAATAGTTCTTCAAAATCAACATCATTTTTACTAAGATTTGACTTAGCCATTTTTATTATATTATCTGAAAGTCCAAGTTTTTTACTAATTTCAAAAGCATTACTTTTTCCTGGTACACCTATTAATAATTTGTAAGTTGGAGATAGGGTATTTATATCAAATTCAACAGAAGCATTTTCAAAATTTTTAGTTACTAAGGCATATTTTTTCAATTCTTGATAATGTGTAGTTGCAACTGTTAAACAATTATTATTTGTAAAATAATCTAAAATACTAATGGCAAGAGAAGCTCCTTCAAGTGGGTCAGTACCAGAGCCTAGTTCATCAACTAAAATTAATGAATTTTTGGTACAATTATTTACAATGTCAACTATATTTTTTATATGTGATGAAAATGTACTAAGAGAATCAGAAATACTTTGATCATCACCAATATCAGCAAATATATTGTCAAAAACATATATAGATGTTTGTTGACTAGCAGGAATATTAAGCCCACTACATGCCATTGCAGTTAATAAACCAATAGTTTTTAAAGTTACAGTTTTTCCTCCTGTGTTAGGTCCTGTTATAACTAGGGTTGAGAATTTGTTACCTAGAGTAAGTGTAATTGGAACTGCAGTATCTTGATTAAGCAAAGGATGTTTTGCTTCATTTAATATGATTTCTTTATTTGTATTAATTAATGGGGTTATCCCTTTTATAGATTTTGAATAATTAGCTTTTGCAAAAATAAAGTCTAGTTTTGCTATATAATCAATATCTGTTTTTAGTTCTTCTACATAAGGATAAAAAAGTTCACTTAGTTTTTTTAGAATATTATCTATTTCCAAATTTTCTTCAATTTTTAAATTTGCAATCTCATTATTTAGATCAAATACTGATAATGGTTCAATAAATATAGTAGAACCTGAACTTGATATATCATGTACAAAGCCCTTTATTTGTGTTCTATATTCTTCTTTAACAGGTATTACATATCTGTCATTTTTTATTGTTATAACATTTTCTTGAATGTATTTGGAATATGTAGAAGAGTGAATATACATATTTAATTTTGATTTTATATCTTGTTCAATATTTTTTTGTTTTTTTCTGATATTAAATAATTCTTTTGAAGCATTATCGTCAATTGTATTTTCGTCTATTATACTTTTTGATATTTGTTTGGTTATTGATGGATTTGAATATAATTGTGAAAATATTTCTTTTAAGTTTGGAAATTCTTCTTCATTTATATAATCTTTGTAAAAGTAATTTTTTAATTTTTCTGAAATATTTAATATTTTAGATATTTCTAATATTGATTTTATGGATAGTACACCATTTAGTTCTATTGTTTTTATGTTTTTTGTATTGTCAGCTATTTCTTGTATGGGTGGGGTGTTGTTTCTATATAATAAGTTTACAGCTTCTTCTGTTTCTTTTAGTTTGTTTTGGACATCATTTTTTTTGTTAGAAGGAAAGAGTTGTAAACAGAGATTTTTGCCTATATATGTTTGTGCATAATTAGATAATATTTTTAGTATTTTATGGTATTCTAGTTTTTCTAAATAAATATTCATTTAAGAATTCATTCCTTTCTATTTATATTGTAAATATTTTTTATAATTATATTCAAATTAATAACTTAAGTCAAATGTTTAATGTTTAGTGTTACTATAATATATTGTTTTTTCTCCATTCCAACTGCTAACAGTTTGTAGATAAAATTTTGCGGTGCAGTTGCTCTTCAAGTTTTATTTACAAACTGTAATTTGTTGCTCCTTACATTTATTTCTAAAATAATATATCTTAAGTTATGTCCGCAAAAGAGCTATAAGATATTATTTTTTATCCATTCCCAACTGCTAACAGTTTGTAGATAAAATTTTGCGGTGCAGTTGCTCCTCAAATTTTATTTACAAACTGTAACTTGTTGGTCCCCACATCCATTACTAAAAAATAATATCTTATAGCTCTTTTGCTACTCTACAGATTTAAAATTTGACCTAATTGTAATAATACATTTTTTTTATTGTTATTGGATAATGGTTTGCAAAAAGTGAAGCCGTTCAAAATGTTTAAATATAAATGATTTTTAGATGTTAATGGCTTTTTACATAATTTGAGACCTTTTAAGCTAGTGGCTTTTAATCTAAAACATTTTTGCAAATTGTAGATTGTTATTGAAAAAAGTGATATAATTACATAAGTTAATAATGTTAATGTTAGATTAAGGAGTAGAATTATGCTAAATGAATTTTCTAGAACTGAATTATTAATAGGGGAAAAAGCCCTGAAAAGATTGCAAAATTCAAAAGTAGCCATATTTGGAATTGGAGGAGTAGGATCATTTGTTGTAGAAGGATTAGTTAGAGGGGGGATTACAAATTTTATATTAGTTGATAAGGATGTTGTAGATATAACAAATATAAATAGACAAATAATAGCAACAACAAAAACTATAGGAATACCAAAAGTGGATGTAGCAAAAGCAAGAATTTTAGAGATAAATCCAGAAGCAAGAGTAGAAATATATAAGGAATGTTTTATGCCAGAAAGTAAGGGAATAATAAATGATTCAATAGATTATATTGTAGATGCAGTAGATACAGTAACTGCTAAAATTGAACTAGTTGTAAGAGCAAATAATTTAAAAATACCAATTATATCTAGTATGGGGACAGGGAATAAGTTAGATCCAACAAAATTTGAGGTAACAGATATTTATAAAACAGAGGTGTGCCCACTAGCAAAAGTAATGAGAAAAGAGCTTAAAAATAGAGATATAAAGAAACTTAAAGTTGTGTATTCAAAAGAAATACCAGTAAAATTAGAAAAACAAGAACAGATAATATCAAGTATATCATTTGTACCATCAGTAGCAGGATTAATTATAGCTGGTGAAGTAATAAAAGATTTAATAAAAATGGGGGAGTAAAATAAAAGAAATATGGGGAATATATTTGAAAGAAAAATTAATTATTATGAAACAGATAGAATGGGAGTTGTACACCATTCAAATTATATTAGATTTTTAGAGGAAGCTAGATGTGATTGGCTAGAAAAAGC
This sequence comes from uncultured Clostridia bacterium, assembly GCA_948528155.1. Classification (GTDB taxonomy): domain Bacteria; phylum Bacillota; class Clostridia; order TANB77; family CAG-508; genus CAG-269. The sequence continues at coordinate 7,236 of CAOSZT010000105.1, forward strand.
TGGTATGCCTTTTTCAGTATTAGAAGAAAATGGTATAACAATTCCAGTATTAGGAGTAAATTGTACATATAAATATCATGTAACATTTGATGATATAATTATTATTAGTGTATTTATAAAAGAATATACTGGTGTTAGAATGACAGTAGGATATGAGGTGAAAGACAAAAAGAATGGAAAAGTGGTACTTTTGGGAGAGACAAAACACTGTTTTACAGATAAGAACTTGAAGCCAATAAATTTAAAAAAGTATGCTCCTGATTTTAGTAGTAAAATTGAAAATTTATAATAACCTTTAAAGATTGTTATAATAATATTAATATAAAATAACT
>CAOSZT010000106.1 GCA_948528155.1 uncultured Clostridia bacterium
TATACTTTTAAAATATTTCTTTCTAAAAATTTAATTTTTCTTTTATTACTTCTTTATATAAATTTATATTTTACAATCTTTAATCATTAATTTTCTTATCAGTCTTCTTAAATCTAACATATAGAACAATAGCTAACAAAATACAAACTCCTATTGCAATAAATATCACAACATTACTATTACCAGCTTTTGGTAACACACCCTTTTTAATATTAAGTTTATCACTTTTATTTGTAGATGTATTTTGGCTATTATTACCATTACTATTATTTACTGGTTTGCTACTATTATTACTACTATTTCCACTATTACTATTGTTTCCACTACTATTACTATTTCCGTTATTATTACCTGTATTATTGCCATCATCTACAATTGTAACCTTAATAGATTTATTACTTGCATCTACATCTGATTCTCCTGTTGTACCAGAAAACTTTTCTAATCCAATAGTAGTCTCTCCCACCTTAGCATCTTTTTTAACCTTAAAAGTAATAGTTCCAACATTTTGTGCATTATTTATAACTTGCCCATCTTTTGTAGTAGCTGTAATTAATCCATTTTCATAAAATGGTGTTTCCCATTTATTTGTACCACTTGTTGAAACATACTCAAAAATAGAAGAGTCAAACTTTATGCTACCAGTATAACCACCAATTCCCTTTTCTCCACTCTCAATAGCAATATTACTTAAGCCAATTGTAACAACAATAGTATCTTCTGCCTTAGCTTGTGTTTTATTTGCTGTAAAAGTTGTTTCAAAACTATCATTTGCTGCATATACATTTGTAGTAATTATTAAAAGTGCTATTAACAATATACCAATTATCCTTTTACTTCTTATGTTATTTTTCATATTTATATCTCCTTTATTTATATTTTTAAAATTGTAATATCTTCAAATAAATTACTTTGTTCCGATTTGTTTTATAACTAATCTTTTTATTAAAAGTAAATCTGTTGCTGTTATTTTTCCATCTTTGTTGATATCTCCTGCTTTAAATTTATCTCCTGTTAAAATCCATTCTTGTTTTTCTCCTGCTACTAAATGTCTTTTTAGTAATAATAGGTCTGTTGATGTTATTTTTCCATCATTATTTATATCACCTATTTGATTTTGGTCTGGATTTTCTTCGTCTTTTTCTATCCAGTCTACTTTTGCTGTAGCTGTTCCTTTATTTCCTGCTTTATCTTCAAACTCAAATATAAACTCACCATTTTCATTAAATGTATATTGTCTACTAGCACCATTATTCATAATTCTTATTTCTTCACTTTCATTTATTAATGTTGCTATTACTGCTTTATCAGTAGTTTCTTCTGTACTATATTTAATTTGAGCTGTTGGAGCTGTTTTATCAATCCAGTTTACTTTTGCTTTATGTGTTTTTTCTTCTTTATTAGGGTTATCTATATCTTCATCTTTGTCCATATATACAAATGTAAAGTTTCCATTTTCTGTAAATGTATGTGTATTTCCACCTTCACTTAAGATTTTAACATTTTCATTTTTATTACCATTAGTATCTATCATATATGGTTTTATAGTAGCTATAACATCTTGATTTGTTTCGTTTGTGATATTGTATGTAACATCACTTGCCAAAATTTTAGTATCATTATTAATATAATCTACTTTTATGCTTTTATATGCTATGTTATTTGCTTTGTCTAAAATTTTAAATTCATACTCACCACTAACTTCAAATGCATGTTCTAATGGGTTTGACCTTGTTGTTTGTTGCAATTGTCTTAATGCTTCTTTTTCAGCATCTGTTACTGTTGCTGTTATATTATTTCCTTCACTATCAAAGTATTCTTCTGTTACAATTGTTCCATCTGTATTTAATGTAATTATATATGTGTCTACATTTTTAGCATTTTCTGTTGTGTTTTTATATGTAATTTTTTTAGTTACTCCATTTTCGTCTAGTTCTGCTATTTTATAAGTGTTTCCAGAAGTATCTAAATATGAAACATTTTTTGCTTTTCCATTTTCGTCAACTTCAACAAAATTTATTTTTTTATTGTTTTGGTCTAATAAGTATACATCTTCACTAAAATTGTTTAATAAAACTTGTAATCTTTTATCTTGGTCTAATTTATAGTCTATATCTGCTGTTGGACCATCTTTATCAATCCATGTTACTTTAGCTGTTGCTGAACCTTCTGCTCCATTTTCATCTTCAAATTCAAAAGTGAATTCTCCATTTTCTTTAAATACATAAGTATCACTTCCATTATTATTTGTAATTGTGATTTTTTTACTTGGATTTACAAGTCTTGCTACTACTATACTATTTGTTTTTTCAGTTGTGCTGTATGCAATACCTGCTGTTGGATGAGGATTTTTTGTTATATCTTGATATAAGTTAAATGCTCTTGCAGTAAACCAATTACCATTTGTTCTGTCTGCTACTATTTTTACATATTTAACTTCTTTTGGTTCTTCAATTTCAAAGTTTTTAGTATTTGTTATAGCGTCTTGAACTGTATTTGCTTGGTTAGTATATTGTAGATTTTTTAAATTTGTTAATTCTTCCCAATTTTCTCCATCCATACTACCATAAATAGTTCCATCATATATTTTACCGTTTCCACCACCTGCTGGTACAAATTCTACTGCTGAGAGACTAACTGACTGATCTAGTTCAATTACAATATAACGTTCTGTGTCTGAACCATTCCATGCTGAATGCCATCTTGTATTATAGTTTGCGTCTATTGCATTTGTAGCGGATCCATTTTGATTTGCAGCTTCTGTTGAAAAACTATGAATATTTAAGTGAGATACTGGAATATATTTTCTTGTATCTGGTTGATTATCTTCTGTGAAAGTAAATGTTGTTGATTCTTCACTTGCTAGTCTTGTTCCAGTTGCTCCTTGTCTTAGTTGTACAGTTTTGTTTCCTGTTAAATCTGGAGAGGCTACACTGTAAAAAGTCCATGCTTCATTTTCTGAATAGCGCCATTGTGTGCTTAAAGTTACTCCTATTATTCTATTTTCTAAGTCACTGGCAAATACTGTTTCAGGTAATCCTGCTGATTCTTGTATATCTATTTGGTATATGTTTTCTTCACTATAATTTGTACCTACTATGTGTATATATATATCATTTTCGGCTGTTATAGATGCTATTTCTTCTTTTGTTAATGTATGTTTATGGTCTTCTGCTGTAGATGCTACTTCATTCCATGTTTTCTTTCCATCTAAGCTATAATCCCAACGTATACCATTTCCATCAAATCTACTTGATAATACTATTTTTTCTGCATCTGCTCCATCAAATGAGAAAGTTGCTAAACTTGTGTCAATTTGTCCTAATAAATATGTAGCTAATCCTCTAGTTACAGATGGTTGTAAAACTGTTGAACCTTCATTTGGATAGTTTTTAGCTTCTGTTAATATTTTGTTTTGTAGTATTGTAAATTTGAATTCGTATTCGTCACTTGTTAATTTTGTTTTTATATAGTTTGATAAATTATACATTGGGAATGGAAAACATTTTAGTGCTTCCATCATTTCTTTTTCTAATTTATAGCAATCTTCTTCTGTTTTTGTTGGGTCTTCTACATATAATTTGGCTAATCCTGCCCAAGCATCTAAATTGATTGATTGTACTTTTATAGCTTCTCTATATATTTGCTCTTGTTTTGCTTTATCATCTTTATATGTATCTACTGTCATTATAAGTTCTTCTGCTTTTACAAGGTTATTATAATCATTTAAAGCTTCTTGTGCTAATATAACATAAGGTACATTGTATCCTTTTACATAGGTTCTATCATTTCCCCAACCTAGAGGCATTCTTTCGCCTTTTTCTGAAAGTGTCCATCCAGATACATCATTGTCAATTCCCCATAGTCCTTTTCCTTCTGCATTTTGATTGTAGTAAAGAAGTGCTGCATGTCCTGGTTGTCCAATAACTGCTGATGGTATTGCGTTTACACCACGTATACAATGTCCTGATTTTGATATACCACCACAAACAGCTCCTGTACCAAATTTATTTCTAAAGTTCATCCATAATTTATATACATATCCATTACTTGTGTCATTTCTATATGGTACATATTCAAATAATCCTTTTTTAGTTACTGTTCCATCTTCATTTGTTTTTTCTACTGCAAATAGGTCATTAAAGTATTCTTTGTTGTTTTCATCATAGTAGACTGGATTTGCATAATTAGGCCATACATAAGCCATATAAGGGTGTGGAGTTAATAAGCTCCATACATTATTTGGTGCTTTGTCAATTTTTGATTGTGTATATTCATTTAGCCATATAACTTCTTCATCATCAATTAATGTTCCTAGAACCCATCTCATTTCTTCTATATTGTAAGTTTCAAACCATGGTGTAATATTTACTGTATCTGTTGCTTTAAATTGTCCATTATCATACATTTGTTTATAAAGTGAGTAACGATTTACAGAGTCTGATTCGTTAAATTCTGAACTTTGCATCCATAGTCCTACTCTTGAAGAGTGAGTTAATGAAATTGTTATTGCCATTCTTTTATAAAGATTTCCTTTTGTTGATGGCCAATTTAAGTTTTTCTTAATTAATAATTCTTTACCAGCATCTGATATTTGTGTTTGGTCATCAAAATCATTTTTGTATTCTTTTAGTAGTCTTGTTAATTCTTTTAATGAGTTGTAATAACTTCCAGTTGGTGTTCCTCCTAATATGTAATAACGAAGATTTTCTACATCATTCATTAGCCAGTCTATTGTCTCTTTGTTTGCTGGGTCTTCTTCTATAAATCTTTCTAAAGCATAGTTTCCTACATTTGCTATAAATTTTCTTTGTAATATAAGTAATTCATATTGAGCATCTGATAAGTCTTTGTTTGTATATTCTTTAATTCTTTGATCATATACTTCAACACTTGGATATTCTGGTTGCTTTTCTTGATAATTATCTGTGATTAACATTGGTTCTATATATACAGAATGGTCACTTGCATTATTGCTATTTGCTACAGCTGTAAATCTAAGATATTTAGCTCCTCTTATGTCTATTTTCATAAATACAGCTTCTTCTCCTGGCATATATATTTTATCTGCATCACTTTTTAGTGTCCAGTGACTTTCTCCTTCTTTATAAAATGTTTCTTCATCTGATGTATATATCCAAAATTTAACACCGTCTCCTCTAGTTGATGTTTTGTTTAAACCTACATACATTGTTAAATAATGATATTTTTCACTATATTCACCTATATTGAAATATACTTCTGATGGTGCATGTGCCCATATACCATAATCAAATGGATAAAATGCACCTTCTCTCTTAATTTCTAATTTGTTACCACTACCATCTGTATTTTTTCTTATTTGATCCCATCCTGCTTTAGATTCAGAACGAATGTCTAAATCTGTTAGTCTAATATATTCTCCTTCATTTGTGTTTTCATTAGTATTTGCATATACTGTATTATAAAATAAATTTTTCTTAGATGTACCTATTAAATTATCTTCTTTATATATAATTGTAAGTATGTATTGTAAACAGATTAGAATTGCTAAAATTGCAATTATTTTAATTACTTTACTTTTACTTTGTTTTTTCATAGGCTCCTCCTTTTTTTATATTTCACACATATTTATATTATAGCATATTTTCTTTTTTTTGTAAAATTTTATGTAAATTAAAAAGATTATTGTAATTTATCCTAATTTTTCCTGCTTTTTTTGAAACACGTATGATTGTGTGGTAGCTATGGCTGAACATATTGCTGGTTCTGAAGAAGCTTTTGTTCAAATGATGAATGATAAGGCTAAAGAATTGGGTATGAATGACACTACTTTTAAAAATTGTCATGGAATTGATGAGGATGGTCATGTTACATCAGCTTATGATATATCTTTAATGTCACGTGAATTATTGCAAAATCACCCTGATATTACAAAATATACTACAATATGGATGGATAGTTTAAGAGATGGTAAATCTCAATTAGTAAATACAAATAAATTAATAAAAACATATAAAGGAATTACTGGATTAAAAACTGGATCAACCTCTCTTGCTTTATATAATTTATCTGCAAGTGCAACTCGTGATGATTTGTCTTTAATTGCTGTAATCATGAAGGCTCCTTCTACTAAAGTTAGATTTGCAGAGGCTCAAAAGTTATTGGATTATGGATTTAGTAAATTTTCTTTTAAAAGTTTTGGAAATAAAAATGATGTTATTCAAACAGTTACTGTAAAAAAGGGTGTAAAATATTCTGTTGAGGCAATTTTGAAAGATCATGCTGGTACTTTAGTTGAAAAAGGTAAAGAAAATCAAATTACTCAGTCTATTGAATTAAATAATAATATTGAAGCTCCTATTAGTAAAAATTCAAAACTTGGTCAAGTTACTTTTTCTTTAGAAGGTCATAATCTTGCAAGTGTTGATCTAGTTTCTGCTAGTGATGTTGAAAAAATTAATTTGTTTACTATGTCTAAAAATGTTATTTATAGTTGGATTGATTTACTTAGAACATGAATATTTCAAATAAAATTAGCCATAATATTATTATAATTTTTTATAATATTGGAGGCTAAAATGGAAAAAAATCAAAAAATAAGTTGTACTGTTGAAAGTTGTAAATATAATGATAGTACTGATGGTCGTTGTACTTTAAATGAAATTATTGTAACTCCTACTACAAACTGCTCTACAAAACAACCAGATGAATCTAAATGTTCAAGTTATGAATCTGAAAATTAGAAATTTATTGGTAATTTAATTCCCAATTATTAATTAATTTTAATAATTGGGATTATTTTTATCTTCATATTCTTTTAAAAACTCAATATATTCTTCTAAACAAAATCCTTTTTCTTTTATGAACATAGCATTTTTTATGCCAACATATCTATAATGCCAAGGTTCATAGTTTATTTTTGTAATATCTTTTTTATCAGTTGGATATCTTAATATAAATCCATATTCATAACAATGTTCCATTAGCCATTTTTGTAAAGCTGTATTTTCTTGTTTTTCATCTAGTGTTTGATAATCTCTTCCTACTATATCAAGTGCTAAACCTATTTCGTGTTCACTTGTTTTTGGATTTGTAACCCAAAAAGATGCTCGTTCTTCAGAATCTTTTTTAGAATATCCTTTTTCTTGATATTCTTTTACTTTTTTATTGTATAGGTTTGTTTGATATTCTGTTGATCTATATGCTGAACATATTATTGGGTCTAATCCTTGATTTCTAGCATCTGAAAGCATTTTTTCTAATGCTTCTTTTATTCTAATATCTATATACCATCTTTCTTCTATTATTGCTTTTTCAAATTCGTAATTTTCTGGGATTGTATTACTTTTGTTTACTAATATTAAATTCCAGTCTAATGTATTGCTATCAATTGGTTTTTCTTTTATTATAGTAGTCTCTTTATATATTTGGTTTTCTTCTATTGGCTCTATAGATATTTCTACTTCTTCTTGTGTTTTTCTGTTTTTATAAAAATTGTACATATTTGCTACTATAAAGATTAATATTACTATTATTAATATTTCATATATTTTTTGTTTCATATTTTTTCCTT
>CAOSZT010000107.1 GCA_948528155.1 uncultured Clostridia bacterium
TAAATTGGTAATTTTTATTTTCCCTTTTTTGGTAATTTTGGTATTGACTTTTATACACCTAACTGGCGCACATTCATAAGTCCTACCCATTTTAATTGATTTTTCTGCTTTAATTCTTCAGTTACATTTTCTTTTTCCATAAGTTGTTTTATTATAATGTCATATCTTTTTTGTGCTTCTTTATCTATCTGTTCTAAATGTTCTTGCAGTTTATTATTCATAAATAATATTGTGTATTCTGCTTTCTTATATTGTTTCAAATATTTAAGTCTTAATCTTCCATACTTTCCAATAGAAGTATTTTTCATTTTGTTTTCTAATACTAAATTAGGTATATAATAATCTCCAACTTTTGAATATGTTATTTCCATGTTAATCCCCTTTCTATAAAATATTTATACTTATTTTACTTATCATTTTTAAATCCTTCAAAGATGTAACTATGCTAGTTTTTACAAATTTACACCTTTGACTTCTAACTATCTTAATAAATTTTTTCTTTGTTTTACTCTTTGATTATGTTCTTTTACACACATTAAAATAAAATCTTCAATTTGACTTTGTGTCACAATATTTTTAGGAAGTATATCTTCTAATTTGCTCATATTCATTTTAAATTTTTCTATTTGGTTTGCTTTTTCTTCTCCCATTATCTCATCTATTTTTTCGTTCGTTAATATCATTTCTGAGCTCATTTTTTTCATACTAATTGCTTGTGCTAGTGTAGGAGTTGCATCATATTTTTCCATTATATCAAATAATTTCTGTTGATCATTTTCTTTCAAATAAGAAATTTCTACTGCTGGTCTAAATGCAATTTTCTTTTCATCTACCATATTTAATATATCTGGTATTAATTTAGTTAATCTTATGTATCTTCTTACCTGTTCTCTGCTTTCGTTATTTTCTTCTGCAATAATTTCTCTACTTGTTTTATTCTGTATATACTTATGCTCCACTGGTGCTAAAGTTAAATCTGTTCGTTTTCCTTGTTTATTCATAGCTTCCATTTTCATTTTATAAGCAAATGCCTTTTCACTTGGTAATATTTCTTCTCTTTGCAAATTACTATCTACCATCAAAATTATCGCCTCCTCATCACTTAAATCTCGTACTATACAAGGTATTCCATCTAATCTAGCCAGTTCTGTTGCTCTTTTTCTTCTATGTCCTGAAACTATTTCATAATTACCTTCTTTTGTTTCTCTTACTATTATTGGATTTAATATTCCATTTTCTTTTATACTTTCCACAAGCTTGTCCATTTCTGTATCATCTTTTACTTTAAATGGATGATCCTTAAAATTTATTATTTTATTTATATCAACTTTTTGTACTCTTCCTATATAATCACCATGTGTTCTTTCAAAAAAATCATCTATTGTAGGAAGATTATATCTTTCTTTATTACTCATAATAATTCCACCTTTCTAATTTTCATAAAAACTATTCCAAAATTCTTCTGACATATTTTAATAATTTCTTTGTTCAAAATTTGCTTTTCTAACTTTATTTTCTTTGCCTTTGCGTTTTTCTCGTTCTTCAACTCTATCTATTACCCATCTTTTAATTGTGTCATAATCACTAGCATAATCCACGCCTTTCGATTTTTTATATAATGATAATTCTTCCATACATTTATCTGTTTTAACTTGTCCATATTTTTCAATTAAGTCCTCATATTCATAAGCATATAAAAACACCTTATCTTGATATTCAATCTTTGATAAAGTGTGTGTCTTTATATTATTATTTATTATATTATTCTCTTTCGATTTTTGAAGAATACCCTCTTTTTTATTTATAGTATAAGGGTATTCTTCATAAAAATTATAGGGTATATCATTTATATAAATTCTTCTTTGGATAATTTCTTGCTTATCATTTCTAATAAGTTCTACTTGAATAAAATTCTTTCTTCGTAAATCTGTTATCCAACCAGAAACTGTATTTGCTCCAACATTCAATTTTTCTGCTAAATATTTATTAGATGCAAAACAATATCCCTCTTTATTACTAAGTGATGTTATAACTGCATATAAAATCTTTTGATTTGACTTTAAATTTTTATTATATAGAATGGTTGATGGTATGATAGAATAGTATCCAATATTTTGTTTTTCTTCCACTTTTACTCCTTCCTATGTAGTATAGAGAAGAAAAACAAGTTAATCTTTTTCAATCAACTTGTTTTAAGCTTGTCCTTTTAATAAATTAGCTTTGTTTTTCTTTTATTTAAAATTTTAAGATATTCGTTCTTACTAATTTTATTCTCTTTTAGTAATTTATTATAAAGTTTCATATCATCAATAAATTTTTGTATATCATCTAAGTATTTCTGTTCATTGTTATTTGCTTTTGCTCTATTCCATTTAATTCGATATGCTGTTTTATATTCTTTAAATTTTTCTAAATATTCGTTTCTTTTACTTATCTTCTGAAAATAGTTTGCTGTAAGCTTTTCTTCAATTATTAAATTGTTTTGAAAACCTATGCTGCTGGTTCAACATAAGCCCATACTCCTGAATTGACAGCACTATTATATAGCCTATTTCTTTGTGTATTACTTAATGTTTGCCCAACATCAAATGACACTCCTGCATAGTGTTGACTTTGATTTCCATGTCCTCCTTCATAAGGTCTTTTAAATGCAAATCCTACTGGTATTGGTGCACCAAAAATATATCTTTGACTATTCCAACTTTGCATTGTTCTTTTAGTGGTCCATAATATATTACTTTTACTTGATCCTCTAAATTCGCGTACTTTTAATGTACCATTTGTATTATATGGCATTGGTTCTGCTTCACCTCTATAATATGTTTCCATTCTATCAGAATCATTATTAAATACTATTATTTTTGCCATAATAAAAAATCCTCCTCTTTTTTGCTTTTTATATTATATGTAATATTTTTATGTTTGTGTATTTATATATTGTGTAAGTAGAAACTTGCTTTTTTTCTTTTTAGGATATATAATAAGTTAAAAAAGGAGATAATTATGAATATTGTACAAAATTCGTGTTTAGAAATTAAAGAAAATAAACTAAGTTATGATAAATCATTTATAAAAATAAGCAATATTTCTCAAGCATTTGTTAAAGAAGAAGAAAAAATTACTTATTCCATTTTTGCTTTTTTATGTGCTATTATTGGATTTATATTATTTACAAAACCTAATACTTTTTGGGTTGGAATAATTTTTTTAGCTTTTAGTATTTTACGTATTTTTCCCACATTTATAAAAAATGCTAATAAAAAGTATATCTTAGTATTAGTTATAAATTCAGGTGGAAGTGTTGGATTTCGTTGTAAAGATGAAAATTTTTTATTATAAATTTTAGAATTAATAAAAAATAAAATTTCTGATACCTCTAATTATACTATTAATTTAGACGATTGTACTATTACTAATAGTCAAATTGGTGATAAAAATGTAATGAATTCTAATTAATTTATATGTTTTTGAAAGGATAAGGAAATGATAATAAATAATAATAATTGTACTATCACTAATAGTCAAATTGGTGATAATAATACTATGACAAATACACTTGAAGAAGTAGATTGGAATAAATGGTATCTTTTTTGTCAAGAATTAAAATCAATAATAAAAAGTACTGATGAAGAAAAAATGATAATAAAACTGGAAAAAGAAATTGAAAAACAAAATAAAAGTGGTTTGAAAAAATTAGTAAAAGACAATAAAAGCTTTTTTTCTGACATAATTAGTGGTTTTTTTTCTTCAATTTTTAGTGATTTGGTTAAAAATTTACTATTTTCATAAATTATGTTTTATTTTTCTTTTTTATATTTTGTTAGTATTTTGATAGAAAAAAATCTTTCTTATATTTTAATCTATAATATAAGAAAGATTTTTATATTATTTCTAAACTACTAAATTTGTATAATAAGCATTATATAATTTACTATAGTATCCCTCTTTATTTTCCAATAACTCACTATGTGTTCCTTGTTCTATAATCTCACCATTACTAAGTACAATAATTTTATCAACATTAATAATAGTAGATAATCTATGTGCTATAAAAATTGATGTTTTTTCTTTAGAAATTTTATCAATAGAATGTTGAATAAGTTCTTCTGTCTTTGTGTCAATATTAGCAGTTGCCTCATCTAAAATAAAAATTGATGGATTATGTGCAAATATTCTTGCAAAAGCAAGTAATTGCTTTTGACCTGCTGAAAAAGAGCTTCCTCTTTCATTTGCAATTTCTTCAATTCCATTTGGTAAACTTTCTATAAATTCATTTGCTGATGCTAATTGTATTGTTTCCATAATTGCTTCATCTGACAGATTTTCATTTAACTCAATATTTTCTTTAATACTTTTTGCAAATATAAATGGATCTTGTAAAATTATTCCTATCTGTTTTCTAAGATAATGTAAATTAATGTCTTTTATATTTATTCCATCTAATAATATTTCTCCTTTTTGAATTTCATAAAAACGATTAATCAAATTTATAATTGTTGTTTTTCCTGATCCTGTTCTCCCTACAATTGCGATACTTTGACCTTGTTCAATTGTAAAACTAATATTTTTTAAAATCCAATTTTCTCCTTCATATGCAAACCATACATTTTTAAATTCAATTTTTCCTTTTATTTCTTTTGGCTCAATTCCTTTTTCAAAATTTTCTAAAAATTCCTTATGTTCTAAAATATCATATATTTTATTTATAGATACTGTTGCTTCTTGTATTGTTTCAAAATTTTCTACAAGTCTTTGAATTGGCTCAAATATCTGTTTTAGATATGTAATAAATATATATATAATACCAACATCTAAATTAATGTTAAAAAAGTGATTTATACAAGTCCATATAATTAATGATACTCCTATGTTTTCAAATATTATCATAAATGCTATTAAAAATCCTTCTGTAAATGATGTTGGAACTCTTGATTTATAAAAATTTTCACATAGTTGTATACATTCTTTTTCTTTTTCATATTGCCTATTAAATATTTTTATTAATTTTACTCCATATATTGATTCAGCTAAAAATATATTTAATTTTGTTTTTGCTTTTTTTGAATATTCTTGTACTTTTTTTGTAACTTTTGTTATTATTAATGATGTTAATATAACAAATGGTATTAGTAAGAAACATATAAGTGCTAATTTATAATTTAGTGATAACATCATTATAGCTAATGCAATAATCATTATAATATCTTGAATAAATGTTGTTATAACATCTTTAAAAAATGTTGTTATATCTTCAACATCACTTGTAATCCTTACAAATAGTGTTCCTGAAGGTGTTCTGTCATGAAATGGAATATATGCATGTTGTATATATCTGTATAATTTATTCCTTATTGAATATATAGCATTTTCACCAATCATACTTGCTGTTGTACTTACAATAAAATCTAAAATATTTCCAATTAATACAAGTGTAATATATATTCCTCCTATAATTCCAACTGTAATTAATCCTTTTTGCCATATTCCTACACTTAAAAAACTGTCTATTACTAGTTTTATTAAATATGGTTTTATTATTTCTCCTATATTTATAATAATTGATAATATAGATATTATTACTATTGCTTTCTTTTGTGGTTTTAGCATTTTATATATTCTACTTAATGTCTTATTTTTCATTTGTTTTTTCCTTTCTTTGTATTTTTTTATCACCAATCAAGTTCTAAAATATAGTTAACAATTTCTTGCTTTTACCTTCTAATTGTTATTGACTATTTCTTCCCTTTTACATTGCTGATTATAGAATTCATTATAAATTCCATTATTACAAATAAGTTCTTCGTGTGTTCCTCTTTCTACAATGTTTCCATTATCTAGTACTATAATTTTATTACTGTATTTAACATCAGATATTTTATTTGAAATAATTATACATGTTTTTTCTTCTGATAATTCTTTAATATTTTTTATTAGTTTCTCTGATGTTCTATTATCTAATGCTGAAAAAGTATCATCAAAAATTAAAATTTTACTGTCTTTCAAAAATGCTCTTGAAATTGCGATTCTTTGCCTTTGTCCTCCTGATAAATCTCCTCCTCTTTCCCCTATAATTGTATTAATTCCTTTTGGCATTTTTTGTATATCTTCATATACAATTGCTTTTTCTGTACTTTCTTTTATTTCGCTATCTTCATATTCGTCTTTAAATAAACTGATATTATCTTTTAGTGTTGATGAAAATAAGAAATTATCTTGTGTTATATAACATATATTGTTTCTTAATGTTACTATTGGTATTTCATTTATATCTTTTCCATCTATTATTATTTTTCCATTTGGCACACTATATAATCTTGTTAGTAAATTCATTAATGTAGTTTTTCCACTTCCTATTGTTCCTATAATTCCTAATGTTTCTCCTTTTTTTAGTTCTATATTAATATTTTTTAGTGCTTTGTCTATTAATCCTGGATAGCTAAAATCTAAATTATTTATAACAATGTTTCCTTCTATTTTTTCTTTCATTATACTACTTTTTTGATTAATTTTTTCAGGCTCTAATTCATATATTTTTTCTAGTCTTTTATATGATATTTGTGCTCTTTTAAATCTTGCAATTAATTGTGGTAACCATTTCATTGGTCCTACAAATAATGCTATATATCCATTAAATGCAATTAATTCTCCTATACTTATTTTCCCATCTAGTACTAATTTTGATCCATATAATAAAGATATTGAATAGCATATTCCAAAACATATATTTATAGACATTTTTAATATATTTGAAAATATTTCTACAGTGTTGTTACTTTGTTGTACTTTCTTATTTTTTCTAATAAATTCTTTTAATTGGTCTCCTTCACAGGCATATGCTTTTGTAGTTCTTATACTATCTGTACTTTCTTGTATATATTCTGACATCTCTGTAAATTTTTCTTGTGATTTTTTAAAACTTTTTTCTACATATTTTTTTATTTTTATAACTAAATATCCACCTATTATAATTGGTAAAATTACTGCTACTGTTAAATTCACATTCACATTTTGTATCATCTGATATATTATAATTATAAATGAAAAAATAATTCTAACTCCATGATTTAAAATTCTATATAACATTGATCTAATTTCATTTATGTCTTTTACAAAATAAGACATTATTTCTCCATTTTTAATTTCTTGTATATCTTTTATTTTTAGTTTAAGAAATCTTTTAAACATGTTTATTTTTAGTTCTATTTCCGTCTTTCTAACATTTACTACTTCAAAATATTTCCATATGATCCTAACTATCAAGAAAATAATACATATTCCTAATAAGTAATATGTATTATTTAATATATTTTGTTTATTCTCCTCTGAATTATATAACATGTCTACAATATTTCCAATTATTTTAGGTGGTATTGTTAATAAATATACATTTATTATTAATAATGTAGATTGTAATAATATTGTCCATTTATGTTTTTTTAATGTATCAATTAAAACTTTTTTCATA
>CAOSZT010000108.1 GCA_948528155.1 uncultured Clostridia bacterium
GAAACACTAAGTTCATTTATATATAATTTATGTTATAGCAAAAATATAACATGTAAATAAGTTTAATTAATAGATGTTATAACATTCCTATAACTAAATAAAGAGATAAATTATATAAAAAATGTACAAAAAATTATAAAAAAGTATAAAAAACATTGACAATTATAAAAAATAATGATAGCCTAAAAAAGAAATATATTTCAAAATAGAAAAAATATAAAAGGAGGTATAAAATGAATATAAATCTAAAAAATAAAGAAGACCTATTTGATTATCTAATGTATGGTTATTGTTATAATTTAGAAGAAGTACAAAGTAAAAAAGGTATACAAAAAAGACTAAAAAATAATGAATTAGAATTAGATTTAAAAAACTTTATAAAAGAAAACATAAAAGTAGAAGACTTATTAGTAGAGTTAAAATTAGGACCAACATATAATAGAACAGAAAAACCATGGATACAATTATATACTATAGGAAATAAAAGTGGCGCAAGAGGTAGATATATTGGAATATCATTTTCGAAAGAAACAAATGAAATAGAAATTTGGATAGGATTTGGAAAAACACAAAAAAAACAAATAGAAATATATGAACTAGCAAAAGAGTATAAAGTAAAATACTCATTAATAGAACCAAACTTAAAATATGGATTTGAATATAATTCAGATTGTATAGATGCAATATTAATAAAAAAAGTTATAAATAAAAGGAATTTCGAAGAAAGAGAATTTGAAAAAGACTTAGAATATATATCAAATTTATATAAAGAATATGAAAAAAGATTTGGAAATAGCATAATTATCTCCACAGAAAACAAAAAAATAGAAACATCATTAAAATATAAAATAACATATGAAGAAATAAATGAAAAAATGCTAACATTAATAGAAGAAGTCGGAAATCTAGCAAAAACAATCAAAGAATTAGGGAAAATATAAAAAACAAAACATTTAAAAAAGGTCAATTTATCGAAAACCGATATAAAAAATTTGACAATAGAATAAAATGGTGTTATAATTTTCCTATAACTAAAAAAGATAATATAAGAAAGTTCTAAATAAATGGTAGTTATTTAGAACTTACATAAATATTTTGCATATATTTACGTTACAAAGATATTATAACATGAAATTTAAATAATTGCAAAATATATATAATCTTTTTATTATCTTAATATAAAGAAAGGAGTAAATAAAGTAAAAACAATTATTAAAGAGAGGAGGCATAAAGTAAAAAAACAAATATAAAGAAAGGTGATAAAAGATGAATTATATAGTAAATAAAAATGCACAAAGAGGAACGGATTACCACAAAATACATAAAATAGATTGCAAAAAAAGACCTAAAAAGGAAAATACAATAGATTTAAAAGAGTGTATGTGTCCAATGGAAGCAAAAAGCAGAGCAAACGAATATTATGCAAATGTAAATGGTTGCCAATATTGCTGTAAAGAAATTAGCTATAAAAAAGAAAAAATATATTAGATAAAACTATAAAATAAAAAAGGAAAAGAGTATAATGAAATTAGAAGAAATAGCAGAAGTAATGATAGGAATCTTAAGCAAAAGAGAAGAAGATAAAAACGGAGAAAATAGTTATAAACTATTTTCTCTAAAAAATTATGAAGAAAAACAAAAATATGAAGAACTAAAAACAAATAAAGATTTAAGTAACAAATTAGCTGAAAAAGGAGATTTAATATTTCGTTTATTATATCCAAATAAAATAATATATGCAGATAGACAAATAGAAGGATTATTAATCCCATCACAATTTTGTATTATTAGAACAAAAAAAGAAAAATTTGATCCAACAGTATTAAAATGGTATTTAGAAAGCAAAAAAGCAGAAGAAGAAGTTAATTCCAAAATAACAGGCTCTATAATAAAATCAATGACATTAGCAAACTTAAAAACTATAGAAATACCAGAAATTTCAAATAAGAAGCAAGAAGAAATGAAAAAATTAATTTTGTTATGGGAAAAAGAAAAAGAAATATCAAGAGAAATATTAAACGAAAAAGAAAAATTATATAATTTTTATCTTGAAAAAATGACCAAAATAGGAGAATAAGATGTTAGAAGAGAGAAAAGAAAAAAATGAACAATTAAAAATTGAAGATCTTGAAAAAGTAGAGAAAAATAAAGAACTACAAAATTATGTAAATAGAGAGCTGGAATCAATAAGTAAAAAATTAAAAATGATACCAAATATAGGACTGAAATATATGGAATATATATCAGCACTTATATATGCTATTTATGAAGATAAAAAATATATAAAAAATATATTAAGTAAAAATATGGAATACATTGACATTAAATATATAATAAATGGAATAGAAGATAAATTAAATGAAATAAGAAAAAAAGAAAAATCAAGAAAATTATTTATAGATATTAGATTTGATGAAATAATAAATGAAGGAGATAACAAAAGACTAAAAGAAACAATAATTGAAATATATAAATTAATTACAGAGATAGAAGCATTAGAAAAAAACACTAAAAGTATATTAGCTGAAGCATTTGAATATATAATAATGAAATCAGCCTCAAATGGTGAAATATCATTAAAAAAAGGAGAATTTTATACACCAAAAGGCTTAGTTAAAACAATGGTAAAACTATTAGATATAAAACCCAATATGTCAATTTACAATCCAGCATGTGGAACAGGAAACTTTATTATAGAAAGTGCAAAATATTGTAAAGAAATATATGCTTTTGGAGAAGACGAAAATATAAGTAACTATAATATTTGTATTACAAATTTATGGATACATGATATTTATGACAAAAGAATTAAAGAAAACAATGAAGAAAAAATACAACTAGTTGATAGAGCTATAGCAAATCCACCATATGTAGATGATAATGAAAAAATAATTGATAATGGATATTATAAAATACCAGCAAAAAGTAATTATATAAAATATTTAAAAGAAATGATAGAAACTCTAGTAATTGATGGTAAAATGGCAATTGCACTACCACAAGGATTTTTGTTTAAAAAAACAAATTTAGAATATTCAATAAGAACCGAATTAATAGAAAAAAATTACATTGATGCTATTATTAGTTTACCAGAAAAATTATTTTATAATACTAAAATACCAGTTATCATATTAGTAATAAATAAAAGAAAAACAAGAAATGAAATATTATTTATTGATGCCAGCAAAGAATATACTAAAAAAAGAAAAACAAATATCTTAACAATAGAAAACCAAAATAAAATAGTAAGCACATATCAAAATTTTAAAAAAATAGATAACTATTGTAATATAGTTAAATTAGAAGAAATTAAAAAAAACAATTATGATTTGAATATAAAGACATATGTAAAAATACAAAATAAAATAGAAAAAATAGATGAAGAAGAAATACAAAAAAAGATAAATTATTTAGAACAAAAAAGATATAAAATAGATTCACAAATAAGAGAAATAATTGAAGATATGTAAAAAAGTATTACCTAGTAACAAAAATCATTTATATATAAGCTTTTTGATTACTTAACTATAAAAAAGTATAAAATATTAATAAATTTTTCATAAAATTATTAGGGAAAAAATTTTTCTTACAGTTAAAGTTCAGGTCAAATTTTAAATCTGTAGAGTATCAAAAGAGATATAAATTAACACCTGACTGTAACCTCTTACATTTTTTACCCTTAAAATTATAAAATACACTTGTACAAACAAAAAAAATATGATATAAATATTCTATAAAACAAAGCTACAAGAAAGGCGGAATTTTTGTGGAAGAAAATTTGGAATTAGAAAAGCCAGTCAAAAAAATATTAATAGTAGATGACGAGCAAGCAATAATTGATGTATTAGTATATAATTTAGCAAGAGAAGGATATGAATTATTAGAAGCAACAGATGGAGTAACAGCAGTAGAAATAGCACTACAAGAAAAACCAGACTTAATGTTATTAGATATAATGTTACCAAGACTAGATGGATTATCAGTATGTAAAAGAGTAAAAAATCACTTAAATATACCAATATTAATGCTAACAGCAAAAGATGAAGAAATAGACAAAATAGTAGGATTAGAACTAGGAGCAGATGATTATATAACAAAACCATTTAGTGTAAGAGAACTAGTAGCGAGAGTAAAAGCAAATCTAAGGAAAAATGAAATAGCAAATATACCAAAAGAAACAACACAAGAAATAGAAGAAGCTGAAGAAGAAAAAGATAACACAATAAAAGTAAATGATTTAGAATTAGATTTAGATAGATTTGAAGTAAAAGTAAGAGGAGACATAATAGATCTAACACTAAGAGAATTTGAAGTACTAAAATTTTTAGCAACACAACCAGGACAAGTTGTAACAAGAGAAACATTACTTGAAAAAGTATGGGGATATGAGTATTATGGAGACATAAGAACAGTAGATGTTACAGTAAGAAGAATAAGAGAAAAAATAGAAAAAGACACATCCAACCCTAAAATATTGATTACAAAAAGAGGAGTAGGATACTATATAGCAACAAAAAAATAAAAATATAGCTTGTCTTTTATAATATTATAAAAATGAAGAATTTAACTTTTTACAGTTAAATTCTTCATTTTTTAGCTCCCTATTAGGGAGCCTTAAGAATAGGAGGGGACATAACCAGTACAGGTGTAGGTATAGCCATAGCCTCTTCAAGTTTTTTTATGAGACCATTTTCATTCAGAATAAATACATTATCTGAGTCATCATATTTGAAAGGCTGATTGATGGGCGGTTGCTCAATGTAATTAGTTTTAATTTCTTGATCCATTCCTCTTTCCTCCATTAACATAATATTAGTATTACCAATTTATATTATAACATATAAAACATAAAAAGTAAAGATTTTGATTTTTTCTTGCATTTTATATGTATGTATGATTAAATAATAAAAAACAAAATAAGGAAGAATAAAAAATGAACAGAGAAAAAACAAGAAAAATAAAAGTAGGAAATGTACAAATAGGAGGACAAAATAAAGTAGTAATACAATCGATGTGCAATACTAAAACAAAAGACATAAAATCAACAGTAAAACAAATACTAGAACTAGAAAAAGCAGGATGTGAAATAATTAGAGTAGCATGTTTAGACATAGAAGATGCCAAAGCAATAAAAGAAATAAAAAAACAAATACATATACCAATAGTATCAGACATACACTTTGACTATAAAATAGCATTAGAATCAATAAAATCAGGAGTAGACAAAGTAAGAATAAATCCAGGAAATATAGGATCACAAGATAGAGTAAAAGCAGTTGTTGATAAATGTAAAGAAAATAAAATACCAATAAGAATAGGTGTAAATGGAGGATCATTAGAGAAAGAACTATTACAAAAATATGGAGGAAAACCAACAGCCAAATCAATGGTAGAAAGTGCAAAAAAACACATAGAAATTTTAGAAAAATTAGACTTTTATGACTATGCTATATCATTAAAAGCATCGAATTTAGATTTATGTATAGAAGCATATGAAGAAGCCTCAAGAGAATTTGATTGTCCACTACACTTGGGAATAACAGAAGCAGGAACAGAATTTAGTGGAACAATAAAATCAAGTATAGGACTTGGAATTTTATTAAGACAAGGAATAGGAGACACAATAAGAGTTTCACTATCAGATGACCCAATAAAAGAAATAAAAGTAGCAAAAGAAATATTAAAAGACTGCAATTTATATAAAAAATCACCAACAATAATAGCATGTCCAACATGTGGAAGAACACAAATAGACCTAATACCAATAGCAAAACAAGTAGAAGAATTTTTGCAAACAATTGAATCAGAAATAACAGTTGCAGTAATGGGATGTGCAGTAAATGGACCAGGAGAAGCAAAAGAAGCTGACATAGGAATTGCTGGAGGAATAAAAGAAGGATTACTATTTAAAAAAGGTGAAATAATAAGGAAAATACCACAAGAAGAAATTGTGAAAGAACTAAAAAAGGAAATATTAAAAATGATACAAAATTAAAATATTATTTCATTATAAAAAATTAATATAGTAACTAAAAACAAAAAAGAAAAGAGGAAAATTTTATGGAAATAATAACTGCAAAAACTGCAGGATTTTGTTATGGAGTAAAAAGAGCAGTAGAAAATAGTATTGAACAAGTAAAAAAAAATAAAGAACAAAGCATATATTGTTTAGGAGAATTAGTACATAATAAAAAAGTCATAGAAAAATTAGAAAAACATGGTATAAAATTTATAAATAATATAAATGAAATAAAAGACGAAAATTCAAAATTAATAATAAGAGCACATGGCATTGAAAAAAATATATACAAAATAGCAAAAAATAGAGGAATAGAATTGATTGATTATACTTGTCCAAATGTCTTAAAGATTCACACAATAGCAGAAGATTATAAGAAACAAGGATATTATATATTTTTAACTGGAACAGAAGGACATCCAGAAGTAATAGGAACAAAAAGTCATTGTGGAGAAAACTTTAGTTTAATTTCACTAGAAAAAGATATTGAAAAAGCAATTAAAAATTTTGAAAAAACAAATATAAACAAATTATTATTAATTTCACAAACAACATATAGTATGAAAAAATTTGATGAAGTACGAAAAAAACTAGAAGAAAAAATAAGTAAAAATGTTAATTTTGTAATAAAAAATACAATCTGTTTAGCAACTGAACAGAATCAAAAAGAAGCAAAAGAAATATCTTCAAAAGTTGATATGAGTATAGTAATAGGAGGAAAAAATAGCTCAAATACTAGAAAACTATATGAAATAGCAAAAGAAGAATGCAAAAACACAATACTAATAGAGTCAAAAATAGAATTAGAAGAAACAAAATTTGATAATATAGAAAAAATAGGAATTATGGCAGGTGCATCAACTTCACATGAAAGTATTAATGAAATAATAGATTTTTTAAATGTAAAATAAAAAAACAATAGTATAGTTAAATTAAAATAAGTACTTTTTAAAAACCGCAAAAATCGAAAAAGGTCGAATTTTGCGGTCGATTTTAAGTTCAAAATTGCAAATATTATTGACATAAATAAAATATGAAGTTATAATCTATATTACATTTTATTTCAAAATATTTTAATCATTTTTTCCAATAATAATTAGTCTAATTATAAAATACCATTATAAACAAAATGAAAAACAGGAGGTGAAAATTACAAAAATATGAATATAAAATTTATATCAAACAGAAATTATGTACTTAGAAAAGTATTAAACAATAAAAATTGCATAGATATTATAAAAGATTTTATTGAATCTATTTTAGATATAAAAATAAAAAACGTACGCGCGTGTGTGCGAGGCGTTGGCTCTAACTGAACCCGAGCGAGGCGTTGGGCTCTAACTGAACCCGAGCGATTGCACTGCAGGCTACGCGTTACTGAACCCGAGCGATCGATCGATGGCTGTTAACTGAACCCGATCGAGCGATTCCTT
>CAOSZT010000109.1 GCA_948528155.1 uncultured Clostridia bacterium
GTGTCCCTTTTTCCCTTCTAACGGGGATTTTAAGGAACGTCCCTAAATCCCGCCTTAATTCATCAATTATTACCTTATAGTCTCTAGCCATCAAAATTGCAGTACCAGCAACAAGTATATTAGCACCAGCATTTTTAACCGCTTCTGCTGTCTTTAAATTAATTCCACCATCTGCCTCAATATCAATTTCCAAATTATTTTTATCAATATAAGTTTTTAAACTTGAAATTTTATTAATCATATCTACTAAAAGAGTTTGTCCTCCCTTACCTGGTTCAACAGTCATAACTAAACACATATGAATAAATGGTAAAAACTCAAGTATTTCATCAATTTTAGTTTCTGGCTTTATACTTAATCCCACTTTACAATTATTATCCTTTATCTTATTTATGTAAGTCATAACTTCATCTTTATTTTTACAAGCCTCATAATGAAAAGTAATAATATTAGGCTCAAATGATAAAAAATCATCTATTGCTGAATTTATAT
The DNA here is from genome assembly GCA_948528155.1 of uncultured Clostridia bacterium. GTDB lineage: Bacteria > Bacillota > Clostridia > TANB77 > CAG-508 > CAG-269. Next base: position 493 of record CAOSZT010000109.1, read on the forward strand.
GTTCTACCATTAAATGTACATCTAATGGTAAATTTGATATTCTTTTAATATATGAAGCATTTTCTATCATTTTTTGATAATTATCTTTTTCTACAAATTTACCATCCATAACATCTATATGAAAATAATCAGTTTTAGATTTTTCTAATCCAAAAAATACTTTAGCTTCTTCTCCTTTTTTCATTGATAATATTGATGTTGAAATTTCTATCATTTTTTTCACTCCTTTTCTATGTCTTTCTATGTCTAAAATGTATGTTCTAATATTTATATTTATCTTTTTCTTTTAATTCATTATATATTTTACAAAATCTCTCATATCGATCTTTGTTAATTTTTCCTTGCTCTATTGCTTGTTTTATTCCACAATTTTTTTCTTTTATATGTGTACATCCTACAAATTCACAATTTTCTATTAATTGCTTAAATTCTCTGAAATATTTGTCTAGTTCTTTATATTCTATTTCTGATATATCAAATGTTGAAAATCCTGGTGTGTCTGCTATATATGTATTTTTGTCTAGTTCATAAATTACTGTTGATGTTGTTGTGTTTTTTCCTCTTTTGTTCTTTTGACTTATTTCTCCTTCTTGTGTTATTTCTTTTTTGAATATTGCATTTATTAATGTTGATTTTCCTACACCTGAATTTCCTGAAAATGCTGTTATTGTTCCTTTTAATATTTTTTTTAGTTCTATTATTCCTTGTTCATTTTTTGCTACTGTTTTTATTACTGTATATCCTATTTTTTCATATATTGTTTTTATATCTTCAAATTCTTGATTTTTGTCTAGATCTGTTTTGTTTAATACTATTATTGGTTTTATTTTTAAATATTCTGCAAATGCTAATTGCTTGTCTAATAATAATAAATCTGGCTTTGGGTTTTTGCTTGATATTACTAATATTATTTGTGTTATATTACTCATTTTAGGTCTTTTTATATATGTTGTTCTTGGTAATATTTCTTCTATTACTGCCTTTTTATTCTCTTCATCTAAAATGTTTATTTTCACATTATCTCCTACTACTGGAGTTATTTCTTCCTTTTTTAGTTTTCCTCTAGCATTTGCCTCATATATTTTATTTTGAGTTTTTATTTTGTATAAATTTGATATGTTTTCTATTATTAATCCTTGCATTTTACCTCCATTTAATTTGATTTTTTATCCTTTTATAACAAATAGTCATTGAAATTATTTATAAAAATTTCAACGACTATTTTTTTAGTCAAATTTATATGAACTCATTACCCTTAAATCAATATCTTGTTCTCTTTCTTTAACATCATTTACAAATACTTTAACAGTTACAATTCCTGTACCAACAACTTTATTATTACCAGTATTCAAATTAGTTTCATTTTTATCAACTTTACTATTGTAAATAGTTTCTCCATTAACTTCAACTCTAATGTTTGTCTTTTTCTCAATTGTAGAATTGTCTGTTTCATTATCTGAACTTTCAGTATATCCACCAGTTAAAGATTTTACATTTACAAATATTGTACCATATTTTTTCTCAGCTAATTTATTTACAGTAATTGTTACAGTAGTTCCCTCATCTATAACTTTTCCAACTTCAATACTTTGTTTTAATACTTTTCCATTATCTTTTGAATTATCTTCATTATATCCAACATTTACAATTAAATTTAATGCTTTCAATGCTGTTTTTGCTTCTTCTTCTGATTTTCCTGTAACATCTATCATTGTAACTTGTTTTATGCCTGTTCCTGTACTTACATGAATTATGACTGTATCACCTGCATTTGCTTCTGTATTCGCATTAGTTTCTTGGCTAATTACAAATCCTTCTTTTACAGTTTTACTTGTTTCTTCAATAACTTCTACATTTAATTTTGATTCTTCTAATATTTCTATTGCTTCTTCTTTTTCTTTCCCTTTTACATTAGGTACAGTTGTTTTTTCAGTTCCTTTACTTATTACAACTTTTACTATACTTCCTTCTTTTACTTTATTATAGTTTTCTACATATGTTGGGTCTTGACTAATTATATGATTTTTTTCTACTTCTGTACTATATTCTTCTTTTTCTACTTCAAATTTAAGTTTTGCTTCATTTATTATTTGTTCTGCTTCTTCTTTTGATAGTCCTACTATATTAGGCATTTCAACTTCTTTTGGATTTGTTACATTTAGCACTATCATTGTTGAGCCAAATGCTAAAAGAAATAATAATATTACACCTATAAATCCACTTAACATTTTATGTTTTTTTATAAATCTTATAAATCCATTTTCTTTTTTACTTCTCTTATTTTCTATTTTGTCATATTCATTTATTGATATTTTTTGTGTTGTTGCTGTTGGGTCATAATCAACTTCTTCAACAAAATCTCCAGATGGGTCTTTTAATGCTGTTCTTAAATCTTGTAATATTTCTGTACTTGTTTGGTATCTAAGGATTACTTCTTTTTTTAATGCTTTCATTATTATTTTATTTAATGCTTCTGGTAAATTTGGATTTTCTTGTATTGGTGGTGTTGGGTCTTCTTGCATGTGTTTTAATGCAACTGATACTGGTGTATCTGCATCAAATGGTACTTTTCCTGTTACCATTTCATATAATACAACTCCTAAAGAATATAAATCTGATTTTGCATCTGTATATCCTCCTCTTGCATGTTCTGGTGAGAAATAGTGTACAGATCCTATTGTTGTTCCAAATGATGTTATTGTTGAATTTGATACAGCTTTTGCTATTCCAAAATCTGTTACTTTTGCTATTCCATCTTCTGTTATTATTATGTTGTGTGGCTTTATGTCTCTATGCACTATGTTATTTTTATGTGCCATTTCTAATGCTGATGCTATTTGTATTGCTACATTTACTGACCATTTCCAAGGTAGTGGTCCTTCTTCTTCTATTATTATTTCTTTTAGAGTTTTTCCTTGTATTAATTCCATAACTATATAATATATGCCATTATCAATTCCTACATCAAATATTGATACTATATTGGGATGTGTTAGCCTTGCTGCTGATTGTGCTTCTGTTTCAAATCTTTTTATAAATTCTTCGTCTGTTGTAAATTCGTCTCTTAGTACTTTTACTGCTACATTTCTTTTTAAAAGGTTATCTGTTGCTTTATATACTGTTGCCATCCCACCATTTCCCACTTTTTCAATTATCTCATATCTGTTTCCTAATAGTTTACCTTCTAAATTCATTACAAATCTCTTCCTTTCGCTTCACTTCGTTTCGCTCATCGTCATCCAAAAATTTTTTATATATTTGCTTGTCTTTTTTTTTGCCTTTTTCTATTTTTGTATATTTTTATGTTTTTATAATAAATTTTTGTTTGACAAATCTTAACTTGGGTCATTTCCTTCACTTCGTTTCGCTCATCGTCATCCAAAAATTTTTTATATATTTTTTATAACAATAACTGTTGTATTATCATATCCTCCTCTTTCATTTGCCAATTCTACTAATTTTTTTGGTGCTCTTTCTATATTTTCATTTGCCATTTTATATATTGTTTCTTGATCTACTAAATTTGTCAAACCATCTGAACACATTATTAAAATATCATCTTTTAAAAATCCTTTTACCATTACATCTGGCTCAACAAAAACATTGCATCCTAATGCTTTCATTAACATATTTTTTTGTGGATGATGTTCAGCTTGCTCTTTTGTTATTGTTCCCTCTTTTACTAATTTTTGTACATAACTATGGTCTTGAGTTAATTTTCGTATAAACACATTTCTTATTCTATATATTCGGCTATCTCCTATATGCCCTATATATACCTTATTATTATATATTAAACAAATTTCTAATGTAGTACCCATTCCTTGCAATTCTGTATTTTCTTTAGATTTTTCATATACTACCATATTGGCATACTCCATGCTACTTGCTAATAATTGTATTATACTATCTTTGTCTTTTTCTATTTGTTTAAAATTATTTTCTATATATTTTTTTGCTGTTTTAACTGCAAGACTACTTGCTATTTCGCCTCCATTATAACCACCCATTCCATCAGCTAATATATATAACTGAATTTCGTCTAAAGATGTTGATATATAGTAATAGTCTTGATTCATTTCTCTTATTTTTCCTTTGTCTGATTTGACATAAGCTTTAATCACTTATTTCACCTCATTTTCTTTAGATATTTTTTACTTAATGCTATATATTTTATACCATAAGTTTTATTAATTTGCAATGTTTTTTAAAAATAAGTTCTTAAATTATGTAATGAGTCTTTAATTTTTCGAAATCCTTTATATATAGTACCTTCAAGACTATATAATGTTTTTTTGTTTAAAATAATTAATTTGTAATTTTATATATTTATGTTATAATATGAACAAAATATTTTAAAAGGAGGAGTTATATGTCAACACCACATAATGAAGCAAATAAAGAAGAAATAGCAAAAACAGTTATAATGCCTGGAGATCCATTAAGAGCAAAATATATAGTAGAAAACTTTTTTGAAAATTATAAACTTGTAAATACTGTAAGAGGAATGTATGCTTACACTGGGACTTACAATGGAAAAAAACTTACAATAATGGCACATGGAATGGGAATGCCTAGTATAGGAATTTACTCTTATGAACTATTCAAATTTTATGAAGTAGATAATATTATTAGAATTGGATCTTGTGGAGGTTATAAACCAGAACTAAAACTATTTGATATTATTTTAAGTGAAAATGTTTTTTCTGAAAGCAATTATGCTTTAACTTTAAATAATGATAATTGTCATATTGTAAATTCTAGTACTGAATTAAATTCTATTATAGAAAAAACAGCAAATGAACTTGATATACAAATAATTACTGGAAATACTATTTGTACTGATTGTTTTGATATTTATATGACAGATGTTAATAAATTTTTAGAAAGAATCCCTGATGACTTTAATCCTGTTTCTGCTGAAATGGAGGCATTTGCTTTATTTTATAATGCTAAAATATTAAACAAAAAAGCTTGTTGTCTAATGAGTGTAGTTGATTCAAAATTTATTAAAAAGATTGCAACAATTGAAGAAAGACAAAATGGATTAAATAATATGATAAAACTTGCTTTAGATAGTGCAATAAAAATTTAATTAAACTTAATAAACATAGATGATAAGATTTTCAATTAAAAAAGTATTACTTTCTATTATGAAAATTTTATCATCTATTTAAAGTTCTTTCTAAAATACAATTATTTTAATAAATTATTTAAAGACTTTGTCTTATCAATTTCTTCTTTTATTTTTGTTACACATTTATCACAAATTGGTTTTTCTAAAATATTATATAAATTATTTTTCTCATTACAATATATACACTTAGTATAATGTTTCTTTAAAATGACTCTATTTCCTTCTAAATATACCTCTACTGGGCATTTTTCTACTATTTTCAAATAATTTCTAATTTCTATAGGAATAACAATTCTCCCCAATTCATCTACATATCTTATAAATCCAAATACTTTTTCAGTTGAATTTACCTTGTTAATAATAATATTTTCCCCTTCTAAAAAGATATCTATTGCATCTTTTTCTTTTATTCCAATACTTCTTCTTATTTCTATTGGTATTAATATTCTTCCAAGTTCATCAAATTTTTTTATAATTCCTATGTTTTTCATTTTTTCTCTTCCTTTGTTCTCATACATAATATATGATGTATGTTTTTAGTATATCATAAAAAAAATTTGGTTTCAAGCATTTCTGAATTTTTGTGTAAATATTAGCTACTAGATAATACTTTTTTATTGTTGAGTAGCTGAAACAAATTGATAAATATATTTTTTTAGAGTTTTAACGTTCGATTGTAATGAAAATTAGAATTAGTTAGGCTTTTGAATGAGGAATGTTCACGGTACCTGAAGAAATGAAGGGGTCTGAGTGAAAGAGGCTCATGAGAAAGCCTTACTAATTCTTTTTGAATGAAATGAGTAGGTAAAATTCTAAAAAAATATATTTATCAATTTGTTTCAGCGGTTGATTTATTTGCAAACCATTATATAGTAACAAATATTAGTTACTATATAATGGTTTGTATATGAATAGTCTGTCAAAAGCATTGATAACAATCATTTATGTATCCAAATGCAGTATTGCCAACTTTTATAAAAAGTCTATTACATAAATGAAACTAAAGTTAATATTAACTTTATCTCATTTTAGTAATAGACTTTTTACTGCTATTTCATTTTTATTAAAAATTATTTTTTTATATCTAAAATTTTATATTTCATAATTCCAGCAGGAGCTTCTACTTCAACAGTTTGATTTTTCTTAGCTCCCAAAAGAGTAGATCCTAAAGGAGATTCATTAGAAATTTTATTTTCTGCTAAATTAACTTCAGTAGATCCAACAATTGTATATGAAATCTCTTCATTAAATTCTATATCTAAAACTTTTACTATATTTCCTATTTGAACAGTATCTGTATCAATATCTTTTTCATCAATTATTTTAGCGTGTCTTAATTTATTTTCTAATTCGGCTATTTTAACTTCATTTTCTGCCTGAGCAGTTTTTGCCTCATCATATTCAGAGTTTTCTGACAAATCTCCAAATCCCAAAGCTACTTTTATTCTTTCAGCTATTTCAGCTCTTTTCTCTGTTTTTAAATAATTTAATTCTTTATCTAAATTATCATATCCCTCTTGTGTAAGGATTACTTCCTTTTCTTCCATTATTATACCAACCTTCCTTTACTTATGTATGTTAAAAATACTATATATTAATACAATATATAATAT
>CAOSZT010000110.1 GCA_948528155.1 uncultured Clostridia bacterium
AATTCAATCAAATTATATATTAGTACTTAAAAACATTGAAATCTATGGAAATCCCCAGCGAAAAAAACTCATACTTTTTCTACATTTCTATTGAAAAAAATGAAAAAAAATGATATAAAAGTATACATTATAGTATAAAAATGTAACAAGAAAAATTTAATAAGACAATAATTTGCTTATTAATAAAGAAAGGAGTAATTGCAATGGATAATTTACAAATTTTACGGGAGAAAGAAAAACAACTAATCAAAGAGTTTCAAATAATATTTGATGACAAGAACTATAAAAGTGGAATGTTTTTTGGTTATGTTTTTAATGAGATTGTTAATTTTCCAATAGAAGATGTGTTAAGTGCAATCAAAAACAAATCAATAGAATTAGAGAAATTTCAAGCAACAGCTAAAAGAAGAAAAGTACTTCAGTTGCTTATAGAAAATATTTTAAAACAAAGGAAAATTTGGTGGGACAAATATAAAGAGGAAAAACATGCATATTTAGTGCAATGTGCAACAAATCTTGAACCAGATGAAGTCTTGAATGCAAACTCATTAAACCAAATTCGAGAAATTTGTTCAGATGCTCGCTTTTGTCATAAGCTTGTGGAATGTGGAAATCGGTTTATATACAATACTCCACAACAGGTTTTACCAAAAGAACTTGAACAATATGAAAAAGTAAGAAATTTATTATTTGAGATAAAAAAATCACTTCCTACAAAAATTGACTTATCTTGTATCAATTGTCAAGAGAAAAAAAGTCGTAAATAACTATGACGTTTGCTCCATTTAAAAACAACTTACGAACTATAAAAAGTTCGTAAGTTGTTTTTTATAAAATTATACTTTAAACTTTTCTCCATGTGTATTAACATACTTATCTTAACAAAATACTTTACTTTTTATACAAATCATGTTAAATTATTATTAGATACTTGCAAACCGTCCTACAAAATAATTATTTACAAGGATGAATTAATATGAAAAAATTATCAAAAGAGGTTAAAAGACCCATGCATTGCTCTTCTAGCTGGATACCATTTACAGAAAATTCATATAAAGAATACCGCTATTACGATTATAAAGATTACAGAAGAACTTCCATGCGTAAGAGTTTTCATACTATTGACATTAGTGAACTGTGTGAAATAATTCTCAAAAATGAAGAAACTTTAATAAATAATAGCTGGTATGAAGATAGACTGTCGAAATCTTTGACAGAAATATTCACAAGCGAAATGCTTCACCCAGAATCTAAAAGGCACGATAATGTTGAGATCTGGTCATATTGTGAACGGATACTTGAACATAGTTATAAACTAGCTAATAACTATGTTGAATAGTCGACAATCAATGATTTCTTTCGAAGGCTATGTGATATTCACGATGTTTGGCAAATATCTATGTTTTTGCCAAGTAAAGCTCTTGTAGTTATCCCCGAGGTAGAACCATTAATAGAAAAAAGCAAAAAGGACGTTCAAAAAACCATCAAGATTACTAAAGGGCTTTTAGAAGAGTATAACCAAGATGCATCTGATAGCTCTTATGTATTTGTGTACCAAGACGACACACCTTGTGGGAAGATTCGTGTCTATGTCCAGCTTAAACGTAAATTTTCAGTTTGGTTGGAAATGTACAATGATTGGGACTATGTAACATGTCGACTTGACATAACAGAAGAATGTCAAGAGTTTGAAAAGAAATTTAAAGATATGCACATGCACTGATAATTGTTTTCAATTTTTCAAACAAAAGCGTATAACCACTGGCTATACGCTTTTGTATTTTTGTATAAATATATATAGTTTTACTTTCTAATTTATCACTTTTTCTAAAGGAATATTAGATGGTATACATACCACAGGACGAATTCCTATAAACGTTGATCCACCTGTATTACTTGATCTAATGGCCCCATTTCCATTTGTATACCAAACTGCATATGGATATATTCCTGCATCTGTAGGTGATGCTAACCAATAACCTCCTTGATCACCTGATATATCAAGTAATTTATTTAAATTATCTATTTTAAATAATCCTAGTGCAGCATCATTTTTATCTGAGACAGAGCTTTCTGGACTAGGTAAAATTACTCCTTCTTTTCTATTTCTTGCATCATTTAACTCTGTTAATGTTAAATTATGGACATTTGTAGCTCCTCCTGTCAAAAATACACTTCCTGTTGTTTTAGCAGAAGTTCCATTTATATTAACTAAATACCCTTTATTGCCTTCTGGAAAATCAATACCTTCAAATACTATCTTTGTAAAATTGTAATATAATCCAGCTGCCATATACATTCTAGCATCATCATTTGATGGTGTATCATAAAATTTATTTGCATATTTTTGTCTTTGTGTTTTATTTGCTGCCCATCTTCCATCTGTTCCATTATATTCATAATCAAAAATATTATTATATATAAAACTTAATTTTCCAGGTATTCCTGTAGAAATTAATTTTACTACAGATTTTCCATTATCATCTTTTGCATTTGCATCTAATATTCTCCACCCATTCATAGCTGTATATCTATATCCTGAATATACATCTATATAGGTTACATTATATTTTACAAAATCTCCATCTTTTAATGTTCTATCAACAACTTTTATTTCACCAGATATTTTCTCAATCATATTATCTGCATTATCTACTGTTAAAACATGTAAATAAAATATTCCCTCTGTACTTGTATCTATATTTATATCTTGTATAGTATTATTAAATGTTCCACCTGTATAACTATCTGCATTTGTGCCTATTTCTGTTGAAGTAGTATTAATTATCCATTTACATTTATCTATATTTATTCCACTTTCTAAATCTTGATTAATTACAGTTGCAGTTACTGTTGTATCTGTAAATACCCCACCTGTTACACTTAAATTAATTGTTGCCACTGGGTCAACACTATCTTCTATTGTTGTAGACGTATAATTACCAACACTTTCTCCATCTGCTAATCTAGCATATATAACTGTTCCATGATTTAAATTTGAAATAGTTACACTATTTTGACTTTCTGTAACTTTTGTCCAATTTCCAGTTGTGCCTCCTAATTGATATTGTATTTGAAAATTTGTAGTTGTTGATACTACTATACTTGCTTTTCCATCATTCCAACTTGGTGATCCAAATTGTATTGCTCCAGTTTCTGTTCCCGATGGTATTTCACTTGTTGTAGCTGTTTTTGTTATACTTGCTAAATTTTCTGCTACATCTGATACCTCAACTTTTACTGTATAACTTACATTTTGAGTTAATCCAGTAATTGTACATACTCTATCTGTTGTATTTTGTTTTTCTACATAAGTTGTGTCATCTTGATTAGTTTCTTTAATACTAAATTTATATGTAGCTATATTACTTATTCCTGATTCATTATCTGTTGCACTTGCTGTTGCAATTATTTTTGAAGCTGTTGGTTGTAAATCTAATGTAATTATTGGATTTACTACATCTCTTATTTCTGCTTTTGCCCAACTACCTGAATTTGTACCATCTGTTACTCTTGCATATATATCATCATTATGATTAAGATTTGTTACTGTTACTCTTTTTTGATCTTTTTCTACTTTTGTCCATTCTCCTGTTGTTCCATTTACTTTATATTCAATTTGATATTCTGTATTTGTTTTTACTACTATACTTGCCTTTCCACCACTCCATACTGGATTTTCAAATTGTATTGCTCCTGAATTTGGTCCTGATTCTCCTTCTCCTGCTGGTAAACCTCCTGTTGTTGTTTGTTTTGTTATACTTGCTGTATTACCTGCTATATCTGATACTTCTACTTTTACTGTATAATTCACATTTTGCTCTAATTCTGTAAATGTACATTCTTTTTGTGTTGTATTTTGTTTTAAGTTATACCAAGTATCTGCTTGATCTGATTTTTTTATATAAAAGTTATATTTAGCATCTGTACTTATTCCTGATTCATTATCTACTGCAACAGCAGTTACTTTAATTGTTGATGTTGTTGTTTCATTTATTTCTGCATCTATTTGTGGTTTACCAGTATCTTGTATCACTTTTCTTCCATAGCTTCCTGAATTTGTACCATCTGTCAATCTTGCATAAACTATATCATTATGATTTAACTCTGTTACTGTTGTTGTTTTTAATCCTTCTATAACTTTTGTCCACTCTCCTGTTGTACTACCTACTTGATATTCTATTTGATATTCTGTATTTGTTGATATTGTTATACTTGCTTTTCTAGCATTCCAAGTTTCATTTCCAAATATTATTGCTCCTGACTCTGAAGCTCCTGGTATTCCTGATGTTGATACCTCTTTTGTCGCATTTCCTACATTTCCTGCTATATCTACTACTTCTACTTTTATTGTATATGGTTTATTTCTTTCTAACCCTTCAAAATTACATATTTTACTTGTTGTGTTTTGTTTTTCTACATAACTTGAATCTTCTTGAGTTGCCTCTTTTATATAAAATTTATATGTAGCATTATCACTTATTCCTGTTTGTGCATCTGTTGCATTTGCTGTTGCTTGTATACTAGATATTGTTACTGTTCCTACTTCTAATGTTACTGTTGGTGGTATTTCATCCTTTACTATTACTACTACTTCTTCTCCTTCATTTATACCATCTGTTACTTTTATATGAACTTCATCACCATCATTTAATCCAGATATTATATCTTGTCCTTCTGGTAATTCAGTCCATTCTCCACCATTAATTTGAACAATTACTTTATCTCCTTCATTTAGATTATCTCTATCTACTTTTATTTCTATACTTGCTTCTCCATCATTCCAAACTGGATCTTTTACCTCTATTACATCTTTTGCTGATGACACTGTTTCTGTTGTTGCTGTCTTTTCTACTTTTCCAATATTTCCTGCTTTATCTGTTACTTCTACTTTTATTGTGTATTCTGTGTTTTGTAATAAATCTGTAAATGTATATATTGGTGTTGTTGATGTTTCTTTTAATTGATAATTACTATCATTTTCTGATGTTTTCTTTATATAAAATTTATATGTTATAGGTGTCTCTATTCCTGTTTGTTCATCTCTTGCATTTGAAGCTGTTGCTTGTATTTTTGCTGTTGTTGGTATTCCTAATTCTAAGTCTACTGTTGGTTTTTGTGCATCTTGAATTGTTATTGATGAATAATTTCCTGAATTTGTTCCATCTGTTACTCTTACATTTACTACATCTCTATTATTTAAGTTTGTTATTTTATCTTGACCCTCTGGTAATTTTATCCATTCTCCACCATTTATTTGATATTCCATATCATAGTTTGTTTCTGTTGTTACTGTTACACTTGCTTTCCCATTTTCCCAAACTGGTGAACTAATTTGAACTGTTCCTTCTAAAATATCACTATTTCCTTCTGTTTTCACTGATATTTCTTTAACCCCTTTATTTCCTGCACTATCTTCAGTTTCAACTTTTATAGTATAATTTGTATTTATTTTTAATCTTGTAAATGTAAATGTGTTATCTGTCGTACTTTTTTTATGTTGATATTCACTATCTGGTTGACTAACTTCTTTTATATAATATATATACACAAAAGGATCAGCCATTTCTTTGTCATCTGTTGCTGAAACTTTTACTGTAATTGTACTTGTTGTTTTATTTTCAACATTTATATTTATTTCTGGTGCTACTAAATCAAAATCTGGCTCTGGTCTTTTTATATCTAATTCTCCATATACTAAATAATTTATGTATTTTGTAACATCTATTTGATTTATATTTCCATCTCCATTTATATCTGCAGATATTCTAACAATTCCTTCTAAATCATATCCATTTAGTCCTGTTATATTTCTAATAATATGTGTTAATTCTGTTTGGCTTGCTATTCCATCTCCATCTAAGTCTCCAATCACACTAATTTGATAAATATCTTGTCCATTTTCATTTGTTACATACATTCCTGTTCCAACATATCCTGTAGTTACTTCTTCATTTAAGTCTCTATCTTTATATATTTTTAACTCACCATTTTGTATATTTGTAGCTTTTTTAAATATTTCCACAGATGTTTTTGGCCCTATTCTACTTATTATTTTATTATTTACATCTATATTATAATAATTACTAGTTAAATTTATAGCTAATGAATTATTAGCAAATAAATTTATCACAATACATATTATAAATATAAAAATAATACTAAAAATTTTATAAATATTTTTTCTCATTTCTCTTTCTCCTTCTTCTTGTTATACACTTTAAAAAATATATGTTTTTATTAAAGGTAGCTTTAAGTATCTGTCTAAAGCTACCTTTAATTTTATATGCCTTTCATATTTTTTGTTTTTATACCAAATACTATTAATAAAATAATTCCAATTACTATAGCAAGAACAATTAAACTTGTTTTTCCTGTTTTTGGCAATCCACTTTGTGATTTTGTATTATCTACTTTTGGTTGTGTTGTAGTCGTATTTTTTATATTACTTGTTCCTGTATTTGAACTACCTGTATTATTTCCACCTATAATATTTTGATTGATATTATTATTTTCTGTATTATTATCTTCTGGTAGGTTTTGATTAGTTTTTTCTACTTCTATTTTAACATCTACACTTTTTGTTCCTGTATTTACTAAATTATTTCCATTATTTGATGTTAAATCTTTAAGTTCTATTTTTGTAATTGTTGTTTCTTCTATATCTTTTTTTGTCTTCAATGTTATTGTCAATAATTGTGTATCCTCTTTAATTCCATGATTTAATGTTACCGCTAAAAATTTTCCATCTAGTGCTGTTCCTTCATCATTATATGTTGTTGACCAATTATTAGCTGATTTTATATCACTATTCTTTACTTTTTCAAATATATCTTTGTCATATGAAATTGTTCCTTCTAATGTATTTATCCCATTTTCTCCCATGTTTATGTCTTTAACAGATACTATTACTTCAACTGTATCTCCTGCCTTTATATTTTTTTTACTTGTACTTACTTCTGTTTTAAATGATATTTCTTCAGCTTTTACTGGTGTTACAAATATAAATATTAACATAAATATAATTCCTAAAATTAAAATCTCCTTTGTTTTTTTCATTATTATTCCACCTTTTCTTTTAGATTTTTCATCATAAATTTATCTTATGTAATATTATTTTACCATTTACAATTTTTTATTTCAATTTTATATTAAAAATTTTATATTAAGTTTTAATTACAAATTTATTTCATTATTATTACAAAAAAAACAAATTACAAGCCTTAAATAGC
>CAOSZT010000111.1 GCA_948528155.1 uncultured Clostridia bacterium
TAATATTTATATTATATAAAAATCTGGAGGATTTATTATGGACAAAATAATATTTTATTGTAAAAATGGTTTTTTTCTTAGCATGCTAGACAGCTATAAGCCTCATCCAGGCGAATGTGCACAAATTATTGGATATCGAACTAAGGGTTTACAGATATTATATACAATAAGGTTTACAGATTATTCAACAATTGATGTTCCATGTAAGGAATCTGAACTTTTAAAATTTTGTTCATCTCTTCCATATCAGCTTTGTATGGAAAATTCGGATTAATTCTATGACCCGTGCTTTAACGGGTCTAATTTATTTTTTAGCTAAATAAGTTCATAATATCCTCTTTAGATAGTTTATTTATAAATGTTGTTTGTGTATTTAGCATATTGTCTGTAAGTTCTGCTTTTTTTTGTTGTAATTCGTAAATTTTTTCTTCTATCGAATCCTTTGTTATTAATTTATATACTTGTACATTGTTTTTTTGTCCTATTCTGTATGCTCTGTCTGTTGCTTGGTTTTCTGCTGATATATTCCACCAAGGGTCGTAATGTATAACCATATCTGCTCCTATTAAGTTTAATCCTGTTCCTCCTGCTTTTAGTGATATTAAGAATACTCCTATTTCTGGGTTTTTATTAAATTCGTCAACTAGTTCTATTCTTTCGTCTACTTTTGTTGTTCCTGTTAGTTTAAAGTATTTTATTGTTCTGTTTTTTAATTGTTTTTCCATTATTTCAAACATTGATGTATATGTTGAAAATAATAATATTTTGTGTCCTGATGTTACTGCATCTTCTATAATTTCCATACATTGGTCTAATTTACTGCTTCCACTGCTATAATCATCTATAAATAATGCTGGGTGACAACATATTTGTCTTAATCTTGTTAGTGCTGCTAGTATTTTTATTTGACTTTTTTCGTATCCATTTATATCTATTTCATTTTGTAGTTCTTGTTTTGCTTGTACTAAATATGATAAATAGATTTTTCTTTGTTCTTCTTCCATTTCGTTGTTTAATACTGTTATTGTTTTTTCTGGTAGTTCTGTTAATACTTCTTTTTTTGTTCTTCTTAGTACAAATGGCTCTATTAGCATTTTTAGTTTTTTCATTGCTTGTTCATCTTCATCTTTTACTATTGCCATTTCATAAGTTGTTTTAAATTCTTTGTATCCAAATAAATACCCTGGCATTACAAAGTCGAATATTGACCATAGTTCTGCTAGTGAGTTTTCTATTGGTGTTCCTGTTAGTGCAAATCTTGTTTCTGAATTTAGCATTTTTATTGCTTTTGCATTTTTGGTATTGTTGTTTTTTAAGTATTGTGCTTCATCTGCTATTATATATTTAAAATTGTATTTTTTTTCTTTGTATATGTCTATATCTCTTTTTAGTAAGTCATATGATGTTATTACTAAATCATATTCTTCTATTTTTTGTATTATTTTTTTTCTTTCTTCTGCTGTTCCTCTAATTACTTTTATTTTTAAATCTGGTGCAAATTTTTCTATTTCGTTTTTCCAGTTTAGTGATAGTGAGCTTGGTGATACCACTATGCTTGCCTTTTTTTCTGTTTTAATATTTTCTTTAGTGTCTTTTCTTCCTCTTTCTTTATAGTCTAATAGTAATGAGATTATTTGAATTGTTTTTCCTAGTCCCATATCATCTGCTAATATTCCTCCAAATTTGTATTTTTCTAGTGTTTTTAGCCATTTGTATCCTGTTTTTTGATATGGTCTTAGTTTGCTTTCTATTTTTTCTGGTATTTGTTCTTCATCATCTATTAAGTCTTTATTTAGTCCATTTACTATATTTTTGTATTCTTTGTTTTTTATAATTTCTGTTCCTTTTATGTCTTTTAGTAATTGGTTTAAGTATAGTGTTCTATTTACTGGTAATCTTATGCTTCCACTTTCTAGTTCTTTAAAATTTGTGTCTGTTCCTGATATTAATTTGTCTATAAAGTCTATTTCTTTGCTATCTTGCAATTCTAAAAAACTTCCATCTTTTAGTCTATGATATTTCTTTTTTAGTTTGTATTTTTTCATTATTTCTTCAAGTTCACTAAAGTCTATGTTTAACTCATTTATATCTATTGATAGTAAATTGTTTTCTACTCTTACTCCTAGTGAGCCTATTTGTGGTTTTGTTATTTCTTTTGATTTGAATTTTTCTGTTGCTAGTACTTCAAATTTTTTCATATAATAGTTTATATCATTTGTTAAAAATTCATATATTTTTTCTTCTTCTGGTAGTATTAGTCTATTGTTTTTTATGTCATACATAAATCCTGTTTTTCTAAAGATGTTCATTGTTTTTGTTTCTTCTATTAGATTTCTAGAGTGTTTGAATTCTTTTTCTTCTTGTTCATTTAGTGGATTGAATTCGTTTTCTCCATAACATAATTTTACATTTGCTATTACATATTCGTTTTCATCAAAGTCTAAATATATTTTTACTCCTAGTTTTTCTGGTTTGTATTCTATCACTTCTTTTTGTATTTTTTCGTCTATTTTTATTGCATCTTTAACTCTTGGTATGACTACTGAAAATAGTTCTCCTAAATCTTCTTTTCCTAATAGTATTTCATTTGAATAGTTTTCTTTGAATAATGTTAATAGCTTTAAGTTTGTATTTTGAAATTCTTGTGTACATCTGTATAATTTGTCATCTGTTAATATATATTTGTATTGTCTTCCTTTTAATATTATTATTTTATATATGTCAAAATCTGTTGTTATTTTGTATTCATTTTTTTTGTTTTTTTCTAAATTGAATTCTATTTTTGGGTTTTCGTTTTTGAATTCTAATATTCTTTTTGCATAATCTATGTCTATTTGTATTTTTTGATTTTCCAATTTGTCAAATAATTCGTCTATTGCTGTATTTCCTATTATTATACTACTTTCACTTAGTGCTTTTCCATAATATCTGTAGTTTGAATTTGCACTTGAGTTTGTGAATGCTATTATTTCTGAATATTTCATTAAAAATTCTAGTATTCCTTGACTGTTTTCTTCAAACATTTCTTTTTTGTGTATAAATTCTAGTTTATCTCCATATTTGTAAAATTCTTTGTCTATCATTCTTTTGTAAAATTCTGCTAGGTTTTTTAGTTTGTACATTCTTTTGTTTCCTATTTTGAATTCTATTTTCATTTCTCTTGTGTATTTGTCATATATTAGTTTTGGCTCTATTTTTAGTGTTCCTTTGTTTTTTACTTCTTCTTCTCCTAAATCAATTTCCTCTAGTTCTTCATTATATAGTGTTTTTACTATTTGGCTGAATCTGTTGTATTTGTAATTATTTTTTATTTGTGATATATTTTTTTCTTCTATGTAATTGTATCCGTTTTCTGAAAATTCTAGTACTGTTGCTAGTGTGTGTTTACATACTCCATATGTGTTATAGTAGTCTGGACAGTCGCATTCTATGTTTTGTATTTCTCCTTGCTCTATATCTATATATGTTTCATAGTTTTTTGTTCCTTGTACTTCTGCTTGTAATTCTACATTATTTTCGTCTTCATATCTTATTTTTATAAATTTTACTTTTTTTTGGTTTTTGTATTTTTCTGCTTTGCTTGCTCTTGTTGATCCTGCACTATCGTATAGTTCTTCTATTATATTTTCATTTATTAGCATTGTTTTTTCTCCTTTTCCTAGTCTTATATTATATAATATTGAATTATGTTTGACAAGGTTTTGATAACAAGTTGAATAATTTTTATACTTGCATCTTTTTTAATATTATGTTAATATATTATAAATTTATATTTCAAACAAAATTTATTTCATTAATCATGGCTTTTCTGTCAAAAAAAATCAATTAGAAAATTTATTAGAAGAAAGAAGGTATGCATTATAGGAAAATTATTAAATCCAAAATTAGATTATGTTTTTAAAAGAATTTTTGGTTCTATTGGAAATGAAGAAATTACAGCAGGATTGATTAGTTCAATTTTAAAGACAAAAGTAAGTAATATAAAATTAGATTCTAATCCTATTTTAGAAAAAGATTTATTTGATGATAAAATAGGAATTTTAGATATAAGGGCTAAAATTAATGGCAATGTTAATTGTAATATTGAATTACAGATAATTGATAGAAAGAATATTGAAAAGAGAATTTTATTTTATTGGAGTAAAATGTATAATATGAATATTAAATCAGGTCAGGATTATGCAAAATTAGAAAAATGTATTGCTATTTTAATTTTAGATTATGAGCTAAAATCATTAAATGATATTAAAAAATATGTAACTAAATGGAATTTAAGAGAAGAAGATTATTATAAAATTGTATTGACAGATGTAATAGAAATTTATATAATCGAATTGCCAAAGTTTGATAAATTTCAAGAAAGCTCTGATAGTGAGTTGGATAATTGGCTAAAGTTTATGAATAATCCTGGGGTGATTGATATGGATAATACTAGTAAAGAACTTAATAAAGCAAGAGAGGTACTAGAAGAGATTAGCAATGATGAGAGAGAAAGATATTTAGCAGAATTAAGAGAAAAATACATAATGGATCAAAAGGCTATCGAAGATGCTGGTTATGATAAGGGCTTAGAGGCTGGGATTAAACAGGGGATTGAATTTGGTATTGAACAAGGTATTCAACAAGGCATTCAGCAAGGAAAAAAAGAAAGTTCAATTAATATTGCCAAAAAAATGAAAGAAAAAAATGTTGATATTGATTTTATAAGTCAAGTGACTGGTTTAACAATTAAGGAAATTCAGAATTTAAAATAATTATATATTAGTTTGTTTGAAATATAAATTATTAAGTAAGAAAAAAAGAAAATAAATGGAAATGTGGTTGTAAAATGGTACTTATAAAATAAACAATGTAAAAAAACGTTCTTTTTATATTGTCTATTTTATAGGTATCTTTTTATACTGGCTCTATTTCTGTTTATTTTGATTTATTGTAGTATTTTTTTTAAAGTTTTGATTAAATAATCAACATCTTCTTTTGTATTAAAATCTCCAAAACTGAATCTAATAGCTCCTTTTGCTAATTCATTTGGAACACCTATTGCTGTTAATACATGTGATGGGTTATTATCTCCTGATGAACATGCAGATCCTCCTGAGGCACAAATTCCAAATTCGTCTAATTTGAACAGTAGTTCATTTGAGTCTATTCCTTCAAAACTAATATTTATATTTCCTGGTAGTCTTTTTTCCATAGTCCCATTTATATGAATGTTTGGAATATTCTTTTTTATTTCTTTTAAGCAATAATCTCTTAATTCTTGTAATTTTTTTTGATATTGATTTAAATTTTTTTCTGCAATTTGTGTTGCTTTTCCTATTGCTACTATTTGTGCTACATTTTCTGTGCCTGCTCTTTTGTTTTTTTCTTGATGTCCTCCATCTATGAATCTTTCAAATTCTATTCCTTTTTTTACATATAACGCTCCTATTCCTTTTGGTGCATATATTTTGTGTCCTGATAATGATAACATATCTATTCCCATTTTTTGCACATCTATTGATATATTTCCGAACTGCTTGGACTGCATCTGTATGAAATATTATGTTATTTTTGTGTGCTATTTTTGATATTTCTTCTATTGGCTCTATTGTTCCTATTTCGTTGTTTGCAAACATTATACTTATTAATATTGTGTCTTTCCTAATTGAGTTTTTTAGTGTTTCTAAATTAATAATTCCATCTTTGTCTACATCTATATATGTGATTTCATATCCTTGTTTTTCTAAGTTTTCACAAGTGTTTAGTATTGCTGGGTGTTCAATTTTGGAAGTTATTATATGTTTTCCTTTGTTTTTGTTTGCATTTGCTATTCCTTTTAGTGCTGTGTTGTCACTTTCAGATCCACAACTTGTAAAGTATATTTCTTCTGGTTTACAGTTTATTAGTGAAGCTACTCTTTTTCTTGCTTCCTCTATTGCTCTTTTTGCTTCTCTTCCTATACTGTATATTGATGATGGATTTCCATATTGTACACTTAAATATGGGAACATTTCTTTTAAGACTTCTTCTTTTATTTTTGTTGTTGCACTATTATCAAAATATCTAACTTCCATAAATATCCTCTTTTCTGATAATTATAATCTCATACCATTATTTTATATATTATATTCTTTTTATTTTATAGTGCTACTTATTACTCTTCAATTAATTTTTTAATTTTATTTATATTTTTTAAAGTCTGTCTATAACCATATTTATAACAATCATCTAATTTTTCAAGTTCTAATAATCCTGTTTTGTCTGTTTGTATTGTTAATACCATATCACTGTTTTTTATGTTTTCTTCTGATACTTTGTTTCCCATTATATCTATCGATCTCATTAGTATGTCCATTACATTACTTTCTTCATTTATATCATCTGCTTTGAAGTTTACTGTTAATACTCTGTCTACTCCTTGTTTTTTTACTTCTATTGTTGGAAAGTTGTTTAAAATTCCTCCATCTAAAAATTTGTGTTCTTTGTATTCACATGGATTGAACATTACTGGAAAACTACTACTTGCTCTTATTGCTTTCCCTATTGATATTTCTGTTATATATTTGCTTTTTTCTTCTGTTTCTTTTGGTATTTTATTTGTAAATATATATTCTTTTGATTCTTGAACATCTACTGTAGGAATACTTAGTGGTATTTTTATATCTGATATTTTTTTTATTCCTTTTCTTAATGCTACTTCATTAAATCCTTTTTCTATTTCTTCTCCTGAGTAAAATCCTAAAAAGTTTGTTTTTTTATTTGCTACAAAGCTTCCTAAGTTTGTTATTTTTGTTAGTGAATTTTGACTTATTAAATCTTTTGCATATCTTTTAAATATTATGTATATATAATATGGAGAATATCCTATTGCATATAGTGTTGATATTATACTTCCTGAACTTGTTCCTCCTATTGCATCTATTTTTATATTGTTTTCTTCTAGTGCTTTTAATACTCCTGCATGTGCTATCCCTCTTATTCCTCCTCCTGATAAAGCTATTCCTAGTTTCATGTTTCTCACCTCTTATTTTTTCTTTTTTGCTTTTATGATTATTTACTATTTTTTATGTGTTTAAACATTTTTTTGTTACTAAAATTAAGAAAAATGGAAAGAGGGACACTCCTTGGGAGGGAAAGAGGGGACGGGACAAAGGGGACGTTGCTAAAAATCCCTAAATGGCGGGAAAAAGGGACACTCCTT
>CAOSZT010000112.1 GCA_948528155.1 uncultured Clostridia bacterium
TTAGTGCTATACTAACTTAAACGACCACTGCGACAGCAGTTTAGTGCAATTACAATTTTGAGAGGTGTTAAAGAATGAGTAAATATGAGCCATTATGGAAGTATTTAAAAGATAATAATAAAGAAAAATATATATTATCTTATGAAGAAATTAAGAACATTATAGGATTTCAAATAGATCATTCATTTTTAACTTATAAGAAAGAAGCAAAAGAATATGGATATGAAGCCTACAAAGTATCTATGAAAGAAAAAACAGTAATTTTCAATAAGGTATAACTAGGAATTACAATTCAAAAAGGAGTGATGCTAATTATGAATTATAGTTATGTAATGGGAATTAATAATATTGATATACTTAAACAAAATAATTTTAAAATCAAATATTTTGGAAATAATTATGGAGTTATCTTTGATGACAATAAGATTGAATTGTTTGAAAAATATATATGTGAAACGCTTGAAAATGGATTTTGGAATGAATATCTAGGTAAAGATAAGGTATTTATCTTTAAATTTGAAAACAGCGAAATAAAAAGATATGTATTAAATAAAGATAATGAAAAAGAAGTACTGAAGTTATGTTGTGAATTTGCAGATTGTAAATTCAAATCTATTGATAAAATGTTAAAAAATAATAGTTTTTATGCGAAAAGTTATTATACAGAAAATATTGGAAAATCCTAGAAATGTATTTGACAAATGCAAAAGAATATGTTATTATTTAATTACAAAATAAATGAACTTTGAATATCGCTAGTATTCAAATCATGACAGTGTGTGTACCACGAATACACATGCTATTTTTTTGTCAAAAAATAGAGCAGACCACGAATCTGCTCTACGACTAAATACAGCTAATTAGTCTTAACTTTGTTGTCATCTTGCATTTGCTTATGTTGTTGTTCTAATTGTTGTTGTAATCTAATGTTTTTTTCTCTTTCTGCTATGTACTTGTCAGCAAAATGCAAAATTAAATCGCTAGTATTCAAAACCATAACCCCCTTTCCGCCTTTTAGAAAAGGCTAGCCTTTCCTTTAACGTAAGGTTGTTAATATATTACTATAATTTTATATTCAAAACAAGCGAACATAATAAAATGTTACAAGTTTTTTCCAATTATTTGTGTCAAATTTTTATAGATGTAAGATTTTTCATATAAATAATATCAAATATTGGGTAATTTTCTAAGGAGTAAATTTGATAGATATAAATTAAGAAAAACCTTAATAATTAACGGTTCTAAAATATTAATTTGATAGTTATTCTAAATAACTGAAACATAAATTTTTATAAAACATAAAAATTTTTTTAATTTACGGTTGGATTTTTGAAAAAATATGGATGTATATATAATAGAGGGATAGTTTTTTTAAACTTTTTTAAAATGAGAAAAGGAAAATTTGAAAAAGACCTCAATATATAAAATATGGGATAATTATAAATCAAAGAAAGGGGGAATTGTAATACCATAAAACAATAAAGATATAGTGTTTAACCTTTAAGATAAGCCCTTTAAATCAATGATTTATATGTGAATAATAAAGTTTCATTAGCATATAAATTGAATAGATATTAATAAATTAACAGGAGAAAATATGAACGAAACATTTAAAATTAATGTGTATTTTGATGAAAAGGGTGAAGAAATCGAAAATTTAATATCTCATTTTTTAATTGATTTATTAGAGAAAAATGGATAATAAATTTTTATTATTTCAGTATTTGGATTTCTTAAAAAATTAGTTATAATTAATAGGAATTCAAATTGTTTTTTATCAAGCATGGGAAGGAGGAGAAATGCTTGAGACAATAAAAACAGTAATTTACAAGGTAGCAATTTATATAAGATTATCCAAAGAAGATGTAGATAAGGGATTTGACGAAAGTGAAAGTATTATCAACCAAAAATCCTTATTAACAGAATATGTAGGAAATTTAGGCTGGGAATATGAATTAGTAGATACTTATATTGATCCAGGATATACAGGTACAAACTTTAATAGACCAGATTTCCAAAGAATGATTAGAGATATCGAAAACGGAAAAGTAAACATGGTCATAACAAAAGACTTATCTCGTTTAGGACGTGATTACATAGAAACGGGAGAATATATTGAAAAGTGGTTTCCAGAGCATGAAGTAAGATATGTTTCTGTAACAGATGGGATAGACACCTTTGCTACTAATAATGGCAATAATGACATAGCACCTTTTAAATCTATCTTAAATGATATGTATTCCAAAGATTTATCTAAAAAGATTAGGACAGCCTTACATACTATGCAAAAACAAGGAAAATGGGTAGGAGGAAAAACAGCATTAGGATATGTAAAAGATTCAAACAATAAAAACAAATTAATGATATGTGAGCCAGAAGCGGAAATCGTAAGAACTATTTTTCATAAGGCTAGTTTACGGAGAAGAAGTAGGAGCCATCAAAAACTATCTAAATGACAACAAAATACCAACAGCGAATCAAATAAGGTATAACAAAGTAACTTTTTGGGAAAATAAAACAGTAAAAAACATCTTAAAAAACGAGGTATATATTGGAAATACTGTGCAAAATAAGAGAAGTAGAATAAGTTATAAAAACAGAAAATTAAGAAGTAATCCACAAGAACAGTGGAACATTGTGGAAAACACACACGAACCAATCATTGAAAAGCAGCTTTTTGACAAAGTACAAAAAATGGTAATTGTGCAAAAATATAATAGAAATGAAAAAAAGCATAAGTTTTTATTAGATGGATTATTGTTTTGTTATGAGTGCAAACACAAAATAGGAGTAAGAGGAAAGAAAAACGGATATATGTTTATGATATGTAATAATTATCGTAGAAACTCAAAATTAGGGCTTTGCACATCACATGGATTTAGTTATGAAGCATTAGAAAAAACAATACTACAATACATAAAGAATTTGTTTCTAGCAATTGATAGTAAGAAAATAGAATTAAACATAAAAAACAATAGAACAAAACAAGATTATGGAAAAATGCTAAAACAGAAACAAACAGAAATTAACCTTATAAAAGATAACATAGACAAAATGTATGTTGACAAATTAAACGGTAAAGTTAGCGAAGAAATGTATGAAAGGGTATTTAACAAACTAATCAATGAAGTAAATGAAAAAGAAAAAGAATACAATAAGTTAAAAAACAAAAAAGAAAATGCTATGCAAGATGATAGTAAAGAGATAGAAAACATTGTTAAAGAATTTTTAAAAATAGAAAAGCCGACACCTGAAATAATGAAAATAATTATTAATAAAATAGAAATACACCAAGATAAGCAAGTAGATATCATTTTTAATTTTAAGAAATTAAATGATATTAATATCAAAAATGCACAAAACGACTAATCTAATATTGGATATCAGATTAGTCGAAACAAAAAAATCAAAACTGTCTACTTTGACATCAACCAGAAGGAATATCAATGGCAGTACCAATGAAGAATGGTGGTATGAAAAAATCAAAAGTAATTTTTTATGTTTTACTATCAGGTATAACAACTGGAATTGGTGCATTTTTTGGTGCAATTATTGGATCTATTTCAGAGACTATAATTTCTATTTGTTTAAGTTTTGCAGCAGGTGCAATGTTATATATTGTATCTGGAGAGTTAATTCCTGAATCTAATAAATTGTATAAAGGGAGAATGTCTGCTATTGGAAATATGATTGGATTTATAATTGGAATTTTTGTAACAAAATTATAAAAAAAGTATTATTTAACAACAAATGTTTGGGAAAACTTGTAAATTCTATTGACTTTTAAAATAAGTAATTGTATAATTTAACAAGTGATAAGAGAAAACAAAGTATAGTTCTTTTTTATTATATAAATTGTAACTATATTTTGTGATTTCTTATTTTTATAAATAAAAATAAACACATATAAAAAAGGAGAAAAAGATGCAAAATATATTAGAAGGATTAAATGACAAGCAATATGAAGCAGTAGTAAATACAGAAGGACCATGTTTAGTAATTGCAGGAGCAGGAAGCGGAAAAACAAAAGTATTAACACATAAGATAGCATATTTGATAGGAGAAAAGGGAGTGTTGCCTTGGAATATATTAGCAATAACATTTACAAATAAAGCAGCAAATGAAATGAAAGAAAGAATAGAAAACATAGTTGGTGATGTTGCAAAAGATATTTGGATGGGAACATTTCACTCAATATGTGTTAGAGTTTTAAGAAGATTTATTGATAGAATAGGATTTGAAACATCATTTATAATATTTGATACATCAGACCAAAGAACATTAGTAAAATCCTGTATAAAAACTGTTGGATTAGATGATAAAATGTTTACAGATAGGTCAGTTTTATCAGAAATTAGTAATGCTAAAAATGAAATGTTAGAGCCAGAACAATATGCAGTAAGAGCAAATGGAGATTTTAGAAAAGAAAAAATTGCTTTAGTTTATGAATTATATCAGAAGAGATTAAGAGAGAATAATGCAATAGATTTTGATGACATAATAAATTATACAATTAAAATTCTTATGGATAATCCAGATGTGTTAGATTACTACTCAGATAAATTTAAGTATGTTCTAGTTGATGAATATCAAGATACTAATAAATCGCAATTTACATTAGTTACATTACTTGCATCTAAAAATGGAAATATTACAGTTGTTGGAGATAATGACCAAGGGATTTATAGTTTTAGGGGTGCAGATATTTCAAATATATTAAATTTTGAAAGGGATTTTCCAGGTACAAAAATAATTAAGTTAGAACAAAATTATAGGTGTACAGGTAATATTTTAAAAGTTGCTAATTCTGTAATTAAAAATAATGAGGTAACATATAAAAAAGAATTATGGACAGAAAATGATGTTGGGAATTTTCCAAAAGTTTATTTATCAAGTAATGAATATGATGAAGGTACTTATATTGCAGAGCAAATTGAACATTTAAGAAGAGAAGAATATTATAAATATTCAGATTTTGCTATATTATATAGAATGAATACTCAATCAAGAGCAATAGAAGATATTTTAAGAAGAGAGAATATTCCATATAAAATTATAGGTGGTCTTAAATTCTATGAAAGAAAAGAAATAAAAGATATTATTTCATATTTAAGGTTAATACAAAATCCTTCAGATAACTTAAGTTTAAAAAGAGTTATTAATGAGCCTAAAAGAGGAATTGGTAAGACAAGTCTAGATAAAATTGAAGAAATTTCAAATAATAATGGAATTTCTATGTATGAGATTATAGAAAAGGCAGATCAATATGGTTTAAATAGAGTGTTTATGAATTCGAGAGAATTTATAAATGCAATAGAAGAATTGAGAGTAAAAAAAGATAGTATTCAAATTTCTGAATTAATAAAGGAAACACTAAAAAAATCAGGATATACAAAAGCACTAGAAGATGAAAATACTATTGAAGCAGAAAATAGAATAGAAAATTTGGACGAGTTTTTAACTGTTGCTATTGAATTTGAAGAAGAATCAGCAGATAATAAATTAAGTGATTTTTTGGAAGGAATAACATTATCAAGTGATATAGATAATTTAGAGGAAACAGAGGAAACAGTTACATTAATGACATTACATAGTGCAAAGGGGCTGGAGTTTCCAACTGTATTTTTAGTTGGAATGGAAGAAGGAATTTTTCCTGGGTATAAGTCTATTTCTGAGCCTAAAGAATTAGAAGAAGAAAGACGTTTGTGTTATGTTGGAATTACAAGGGCTAAAGAAAATTTATTTTTAACTTGTAGTAAGCAAAGAACTATTTTTGGATCTACTAGTTGTAATCAGGTTTCAAGATTTTTAAAAGAGATTCCAAGTAATTTGTTAGATGGATATGAGCAAGCTTTAGGAGATAAACAAGAGAATAATAGTATTTTTACTGATTCTAAATATAGTTGGACATATGGTAGTAAAGATAGTGGAGCTGTTACAAGTTATAAAATTGATAAAAAAGAGCATGTTGCTGTAGCAACAAATTCAAATAATGGATTTATGTATAGAACTGCTGAAAGTTTTTTAAATTCTTTAGGGAAAAAGTCTGATAATAATGTGGATTTATCACAATATAAGTCTGGTGTAAAAATTTTTCATAAAAAGTTTGGAGAAGGGATTATTAGTAATGTTGAGCCAGAAGGTGAGGACTTGAAAGTGGATATTAATTTTAATAAAGTTGGACATAAGAGATTGATGGCCAAATTTGCTAATTTACAAATAGTAGACTAAATTTAGTAAAATATAATGGTTTACATATAATAACCTATCAAAAAGTTAATATTTAATAATTGTATAATTATCTAAAAAATAATACGAAAAATGAGTTATATGTTTTTCGTGTTATTTTATTTTATAAATGTGCTTAATTTTTTTGTTATATTTAGTAAAGCTATAATTTACTTGTTTAAATAAATATTTGAGATATGAATATATTTGTGTATAAAATTTTAAAATTTGTAAATAATACCAAGAGAATAATTTAAGGAAAGGAATGATAAAAATGGCAGATTTAAATCAAATGGAATTACAACATTTAAGACATCTTATAGGCGCACATGGAACAATATATCAAAAGCTAAACACATATTCAGCACAGGCTGTAGACCCTCAAATAAAACAAATTTTTACAAAAGCTGCTCAAGATAGTTTAAATACTAAACAAAAGTTAATGTCTTTTTTGAATAATTAATTTTTATATATTGTAGGAGGTGGAAAAATTATGGACGAAAAAGCAATGGTAAATGATATTTTGGCAGGTGTTAAGTCAGATTTAGTGGCTTATCAAACTGCTATTTCTGAATCAGAGAATATGAATTTAAGACAAGCTTTTCAACAAATTAGAAATAGTGATGAAAGTTTTCAGTATGAACTTTTTAAAATTGCTCAAAGTAAAGGATATTATCAACCAGCAGAAAAAGCTACAGTTATGGAAATAGATACAGTAAAAAATCAATTACAATAATAGTGAAGTAAAAAAATATAAAATATTTTAGTGTTTTTAAAACTGAAAAGGGCTGTAAAAACTATAAATCCTTGAATTTACATATGTATTTTCAGGGATTTTGTTATTATAATTTTCAATAATATGACTTTTTTACAGATTCTTAAAATTTGA
>CAOSZT010000113.1 GCA_948528155.1 uncultured Clostridia bacterium
TTTACCAGTAGGAAATGTAGATTTTAACAAAAATGTATATACAGCATTAACTAATTATTTAGATTTTAGAAAAAATAATGAAATCATTTTTAAAAATACAGATTATAAAAATTTTTTAAATAAGATAGAAATAAAAGAAAATGATTATGTTTTTTTAGATCCACCATATTTAATCTCTATGAGTGAATATAATAAATTATGGAATGAAGATAAAGAAAAAGAATTATGTGAATTTTTAGATAACTTAAATGAAAAGGGAATAAAATTTGGAATTACAAATTTAATAACACATAAAGGTAAAGAAAATGTAACTTTTAATAATTGGGCTGAAAAATATAATGTTTATAATATTAATAGTAATTATATTAGCTTTAATGATAACTCTATTAAACATAACTCAAAGGAGGTATTTGTTACTAATTATGTCCAAAAAAAGAAAGAAGAATAATAGCAATTTAGAAAAATTATTATTATTAAAAACTTGCTAATTTATAGTTTTAATTATCGTAAAAGTACAATTACATTAGCAAAAACAATAACTAAAACAGAAAATAAAATAACAGAAACACCACCAACTTTATTATTTTGAGTTTTAATCTCATAAAAACCATAAAAAATAGTTTTTAATAAAACAAAAAAAGTAATAAAGATAAAAGTAAAATGATAAATAAAATTCATAAAAATCACCTTTCTTATTTAAGTCAATGCTGTAATCAAGAAAGTAAACAGCATTGACTTTTAAGTTTGAGTAAGTAAAAATCCAGAGTCAATAATAGTATTAATATCAACATCAAAAGTGCAATTTTTATAATTGTTTAACCAATCATAATTATTAAATTCAGAAGAAGTACTAAACTTAGAAAGAGCATAAACACCAAAACCATTTATATCACTTTCAAACACAGTAGAAGTTTTGTATAAATAACTAGAGAATTCGCTTTCTAAATAAGTATTACAAGAATTTGAAATCGAATTTAAAGTATCTTGATTAAGATATTGAGAGTTTTTGCTCATAGAATATACTTTACCTGAAAAATCAAGTTTAATCTTTATAAAAGGAGCACCATTTACAAAACTAACATCAATTTTATGCTTACTATTTGGTGTTAGATAAATATCAATTTTTGAATCTGGTTTATCAGGATTTGGAATTGAAACAAGAAAAGTATCAACTTCTTTTCTAATATTCAAAAAACAAATTGTTTCAATAGCATTTAATTCTCCAGCTAATTTTTCATCTTTAAAAACCGCAAGACCTATATTTTGAGAAACTCTACTACCAGTTATAGGACTTTCATTTGATTTTACAGTAGATTCATTTGTTGATTGAGCTTGTGTTGTACTATCAGAAGTATTAATTCCACCCAAAATAGCATAAGGTGCACAAGAATTGCAAGCCAAAGCATTAAAAAAATCTCCAATAGTTGCATTACAAGTATAACCAGTATATTCAGTAGTATTAGGAAATATCTGGTAATATCTTGGAATTAAACTTTCTAAACTAGGAATTGAACTTTCTATATAATATTTAGTATTACATTTACTAATAACAATATTTGCAGAAGGTCTTACTTGAACTTCATTTATTAATGAATAAACTTCATCAGATATCCCATCTTTAGCTAATTCTTCAGAAAAAATAATAAGTTTACAATGTGATAAATTTACTTTTTTTCCTAAATAAGCATTCATTAAATTTATCCCATTTGTAATAGAAGAACATTCAACAGTATTTAAAACAGGCTTTGTTTCTGCACCACTTTCACCACTAGGAGAAGGCGCTAAAAATTCAAATGTTACTTTTAATTTATTAGATGTTGATTTATCAATTCCAACTGCAACTACAAATGCTAAATTATCCAAATTAAGCGAATTATAAGAAGCAGAAAAAGATGATATAAAAATAATTACTAAAATCAATATAAAAATTTTATAAAAAACATTATTAATTTTTCTCACCTACTTTCTTTTTTTTAAGATTAGCCAAAATTAATATTGACATACCCAAAATGAAACCAACAGCAATTCTAAGATACCTATATACATTAGTTTGTAAAAAGTTTGCAATAGCATAATTTTTAGGAACTAAAGCAAGTGCAAAAATTAATATTATAAAAATATGTGAAATTGATTTCATATCAGATAAGTTAAACATTTTGCTAAAAATATGTGCTGAAAATTTACAAGTTATGCTTAAAAAACAACAAAACGAAATAATCCAAATTAATAAGAATAATGATTCAAATCTTTGAAAAAATGAACCAAACTCTATATATCTAGCAGCTGAAAACAAAGGCATTACTTCATCAGTTGTTAAGAAAAACGAAAACATAAAAAGTAATGTGGCCACACATAAAAATATAAATAATCCTGTAGTAATAACAGATAAAATAGCTATTTTCTTTAACTTTTCAGGTTCTTTTAACATAGGTGGCAAAAAATATAAATAGCAAATACCACCAAAAGCACCAATATTTTTTAATCCTAAAACAAATGTATTATAAGCCCCATCACCCAAAATTGGATAAATTCTTCTAAAAGAAAAATTATCTAAATTTCCACAAAATAACAATATTGCACTTATTAATACTAGAGGGAATACTATTGAAGAAGTATTCAATGTTGCATTAAATCCAAGTCTGTTTACTAATGCAATTGCAAAAATAAACATTAAAATTATAAATATATAATTAGTTAATGGATAATAAACTACTAATAATCCCTCACTAAAATTTCTTAGCATTATACTTGAGCTGATTGTAAAATATGCTATAAAAAATGCTCCTACAATATCCTTTAAAATATTTCCTCCCAAAAATTTTGAAATATCTAATAAATCAGACCCAGGAAATTTTTTAAATAATTTGCAAAATAATAAAATTATTAGCAAAACTATAAAAGTAACATAAATTATATTTATTAATGTTGCAGATTTGGTTTCATTTATAAAAGTTCTGGGCAAAGAGCTTGTTATATATGATACAGCTATTGATAAAGTTAACATTATTGCACTTATTGTACCAATTTTAGATTTTACCATTTTTTCACCTCATATATTTATATAAATAATTCTTACTGGAATTTCCATTTCATAGAGATATCTTCTTGTTTTTTTTCTTTTTTTGGTGCAAGGTATGAAGACCTATATTCTCTTTTCCAAATAGGAGGTAAAATAATACCTGTATTTTTTAAATTTTCCATATGTGAATAAGGTAGAGAATATGATACACCAAAGGATTCCATATCACATATTATAGAAATATAAACAAATAGTCCTGTACCAATTCCTAAAAAACCAGCTGCATAACCAAGTAAAATAAATAAAAATCTAAATAACCTCAAATGGAAACTAAAAGAGTAGTCTGGAATTGCAAAAGAGCTTAGTGCTGTTATAGCAACAATTATTATTAAAATGGGACTAACAATTCCTGCACTTACAGCAGCTTGACCTATAACCAAAGCTCCAACAATACCAATAGTTGAACCAATAGCAGAAGGAACTCTAAGACTAGCTTCTCTAATTATTTCAAAAGAAATTTCCATTATTAATATCTCAAAAATTACTGGAAAAGGTACACTTTCTCTAGCTGCTAAAATTGAGTATAATAGCTCTGTTGGAAGAATTTCTATATGGAAACTTGTTACAGAAACATAAAGTCCAGGTAATAATAATGCAAAAACCGTTGAAATTATTCTAATAACTCTTAAAAAATTTGAGAAAATGCTTTTTAAATTTCTATCTTCTGGAGATGTTAAAAAATCAATCATTATTGAAGGTAAAATTAAAGCATAAGGAGAGCCATTTACTAAAACAACAACTCTTCCTTCCAAAAGATGTTGAACAGCATTATCAGGTCTTTCTGTAGATAGAGCTTTTGGTAGTCCTAAAGAATTATTATCACTTATTAATTGCTCTAGTTGCCCACTAGATAAAAGAGAGTCAATATCTAAATTATTTATTCTATATCTAACTTCAGCAACTAAATCACCATTTGCAATATTTTGCATATAACATACAGCACATTTTGTTTTTGTTATTTTTCCTACTTCTAAATTTTCTATAACTAGATTTTCAGTATTTGAAAAACGTCTTAATAATGATGTATTTGTACGAATATTTTCTACAAATGCCTCATGTGGTCCTTTTATAACTATTTCATTTTCAGGTTTCGAAATACTTCTTTGTTTAAAACCTTTTACATCAATATCAAAAGCAATACTAAGAGTATCTACAAAAAGAGCACAGTTTCCTGAATTTACTCCTGAAAAAATCTCTTCAAAAGAATTACTTTGTTTAATACTATTTTGTGGTACTAAACAATTTTCAATATATTCTGCTAAATCAAATTTTTTTACTTTTCTTACAGTTATATTGTTACTTACAGCTTCTGATATTATTCTATTTTGATCATTGTCAAATAGATTGTTTCTATTTCTCATCATCAAAGGTTCTAAGACAAAATCATTTAAAAGTTGTGAATCTACCATACCATCTATATATAAAAGAGAGGCTTTGTATTGTTTTCCCCTAGCATTTAATATAAATTCTCTAATTAAAATATCACTATTTATTAAAGTGTTATAACTTGTTTTAATAAATTCTAAGTTTACATTTAAACTTGCATAAATTTTTTTATTTTGATTTGATTTTGATATAGTTTCCTCTGTTTCTTGTACAGGCATTGCATTAGAGCTATTATTTGGTATTGTGTTAGGTATAAAGAATTCGTAATTTCGCTGTGGGGTATAGTTAAATATGTTATTTATAAAATCTTTTATTTTCATAATTTCTCCATTTCATTACAAATTAAGTATTTTAGAGCCATGAATTTATTATAGTATTATCAAAAAAATTGAAAATATACTAGTTTTTAGCAATAAAAAATGATATAATAAAAATATGTATGTTGAAAGAGAGATGATTAATAATGAAATCAAAAATATCATCAATTATAATGAAATTAATGACAATATTAATAATTGCATTAATAAGTTTTCTAGGCATAGTCTTATATAAAGAACTAAAACAAACAAATATAGTAAATGAAGTGCAAGAATTTGTATCAAATATAACAATATTAGCAGAGACAAAAGAAAAACCGAAAATACCAGAAACAATACAAGATGAAGCAAATATTTTACAAGAAACAGAGCAAAAAAACGAAGCAAATAAAAATATACAAGTTTATAAACATTA
Organism: uncultured Clostridia bacterium; assembly: GCA_948528155.1. Classification (GTDB taxonomy): domain Bacteria; phylum Bacillota; class Clostridia; order TANB77; family CAG-508; genus CAG-269. The sequence continues at coordinate 5,198 of CAOSZT010000113.1, forward strand.
TTATAATCAACTAGAAAATGAAGCGAAAATAATATATAATGCAATAGAGGAGAATAGAGAAAATATAAAAACAGGGACATATGAAATTAATTTGGGATCACAATTTTCATCATTACTTTCAAAAGAAAATGGAGAAGACTTATTAGGACAATATTATCAATCTGCAATTGAAAGTTATACATATGACAATCCAGATGTTTTTTATATAGATTATGAAAAAATGTTTTTAAATATAGAAACTACAACAAGAAGAAATAAGAAAACATATAAAGTACTTTTAAATTCAGGAGAACAAGCTAACTACTTAACAGAAGATTTTTCAACTAAAGAAGCAATAGAGGAGGCTTTAAATGAAATAGAAAAAATAAAATCTTATTTTGTTCAAAATAAGAAAATAGATACATATGAGAACATAAAATTAGTTCATGATTATTTGGTAGAGAGTATAGAATATGACCAAACAATATCAGAGTCTAATATATATAATTTATATGGTGCATTAATAAATAAGAAATGTGTTTGTGCTGGATATGCAAATGCTTTTAAATATTTAATGGATTCTTTAGAAATTCCTTGTATCATAGTGCCAGGATTAGCAACAAATTCAGAAGGAAATACAGAAAATCATGCTTGGAATTATGTACAACTAAATGAAAATTGGTATGTTGTTGATTGTACTTGGGATGATCCAATTTTAATAGGACCAGGATTTTTAACTAATTCATCAAAATATAAATATTTTTTAAAAGGAGAAAAAGAAATTAATAAAACTCATATACCAAATGGACAATTAACTAAAAATGGAAAAATTTTTGAGTTTCCAGTTTTAAGCCAAACAAATTATAAATAGAGGTTTGATAAGTATAAAAATTTCTACTTATATATTTGATTTTTTAATAAAGGAGAATTATAATGTCATTAAAAGATAAAATTCCAAATAGAATACATAGTTTACCAAACTTAACAAATTTACCTAATTTATCAAGAATTATTACAGGTAAAATTAAAGTTTATGCTTTTGTAGGGCCTTCTGGTACTGGCAAAAGTTATAGAGCACAAATGGTTGCAAGCGAAAAAAATGTTAATTTTATAATTGATGATGGGTTATTAATTAAAGACAATCAAGTAATTGCAGGTGAGTCAGCTAAAAAAGCTCCAACTAAAATTGAAACAGTAAAACATGCTTTATTTTATAAAGAAGAAGAGAAGCAAGAAGTAGTAAAAGCTTTGAAAAAGTATAGACCAGAAAGTATTTTAATACTTGGTACTTCAGATGGAATGGTGCAAAAGATTGCATCAAATTTAGGCTTACCAGAGGTTTCTGAAATTACTTATATTTCAGATGTTGCAACACAAGAGGAGATGCAAACAGCTAGAAAAATAAGAGTTACAGAAGGAAAACATGTAATTCCAGTTCCAACTTTTGAAATTAAAAAAGACTTTTCTGGATATTTACTTGATCCTTTACAAATATTTAAAACAAAGGGAAGAGGGCAAAAACCTTATATTTCAGAAAAATCTATTATAAGACCTACTTTTAGCTATTTAGGGAATTTTACCATTTCTGATACAGTTTTTAAACAAATTTTAGAATTTTTGGTTACTAAGACAGCAGGAATTTATAAAGCTCAAAAGATTAGAGTTGATAGTTTTGGAGAAGGTGCAAAATTATATATGGAAGTTACTGCTGTTTATGGCTTTAATGTATATGAAGGCATTAAAGAGTTTAAGGATAAGGCTAAAAGAGAGATTGAAAAGTTGACTGCTATGAATGTTGAAGAGTTTGAAGTCGTTGTTAAAAATGTATATGTGCCAGAATAAGCTGGAAAAAGGGAGAGAGGGACGTTCCTTAAAATCCCGCCAAAAAGGGAAT
>CAOSZT010000114.1 GCA_948528155.1 uncultured Clostridia bacterium
ATATATTAATCTTTTTACATAATATTTATTATATTCCTATTTTCTTCTTATTATTAAAATACTATATAGTTATATATAACATCATAACTAAAAACAACAAAAGGATATATAAAAAACATATTTTATAAATTAGATAACAAAAATCATTGAAAATACATATATAAATTCAATGATTTTTTAGTTTCTACAAACCTTTTTATACTTAACTTATTTTAAGACTAATTAATTCAATTCAGCAAAATATTTTATAGTTCTAACCATTTGACTTGTATAAGAATTTTCATTGTCATACCAAGCAACAACTTGAACTTGATATAATCCTTCTTCAATTTTAGTAACCATTGTTTGTGTGCTATCAAACAATGAACCAAATTTCATACCAATTATATCAGAAGAAACTAAAAATTCCTCTGTATAACCAAAAGATTGATTAGCTTTAGCTTTCATAGCAGCATTTATTGACTCTTCTGTTATATCATTACCTTTAACAACAGCTACTAATATAGTAGTTGAACCAGTTGCAACAGGAACTCTTTGTGCTGAACCAATCAATTTACCATTTAACTCTGGAATTACTAAACCTATAGCTTTTGCAGCACCAGTTGAGTTTGGTACTATATTTATTGCAGCAGCCCTAGCTCTTCTAAAATCACCTTTTCTATGTGGACCATCTAAAAGCATTTGGTCTCCTGTATAAGCATGAACTGTTGTCATTATTCCTGATTGAATTGGTGCATAATCATTTAATGCTTTTACCATTGGAGCTAAACAGTTAGTTGTACAAGAAGCTGCTGATATAATAGTATCTTGTGGTGTTAATATATTTTCATTTACACCAAATACTACTGTTGGTATATCTTTTCCAGCTGGTGCAGAAATTACAACTTTTTTAGCACCTGCATCAATATGAGCTTGTGCTTTATCTTTTGCTGTATAGAATCCTGTACACTCTAAAACAACATCTACATCAAGTTCTTTCCAAGGTAAATTTGATGCTTCTTTTTCTGCATATATTTTTATTGTTTTTCCATCTACTGTTATTGAATCCTCACCTGCAACTACTGTATCAGCTTTTGCATATGTTCCTTGTGCTGAATCATATTTTAGTAATTGTGCTAACATTGCAGGACCTGTTAAATCATTTATTGCAACAATTTCATATCCTTCTGCTCCAAACATTTGTCTAAATGCTAGACGTCCTATACGTCCAAAACCATTAATGGCTACTTTTACTGACATAATTTTTCCTCCTTTAATTAAAGACTTTTGTCTTCTATTCCTTTTTTTCATTATTGCCAAGTTTTTATTAGTCAATACAATTCTATATCAAAAAAGAATACTTTTCAAGTATTCTTTTTAATTTTTGTAAAAAATATGTTACTAAATAATACTATTTTATTGTTTCAGCAGTTAATTTATTTGCAAACCATTATCCAGTAACAAAAATATATTATAGATATTTTGCTGATATAAATTAGTACTATATGTTAAGATTTTATATTGATTTATATTTTAACTACTCTAAGTAAGTCAGTTTATCAAATGTTAATAATTTATTTCTATAATATTCATATTGCTTTTGCCTTGTTTCTATTTCAGCTGGTAACCCTTCTGATATACTATTTATTAAATTATATAGTTTATCTAATCTATTTACTATTTTAGATTGTTCATCTAATGTAGGTATATATAATTTAACATTATTTAAGACCTTTTGTGTTAAACTAGGAACACCACTCGCTACATTCAATTTTTCTAAGTGTTCACATTCTAAACAATAATAAATATACTTTGGTATTGCAAGCTCTGTATTTATTTCTGTATAAAAAATAGTATCTACATTCCAAAATGGGGTTTCAACATAATATAATTTATTTATAGAACCCTTTCTTGGTATCAAAACACTTGCTTTTTCATAGGCATATTTAGAAGTATACGCTATTATTCCTCCTGAACCATAAACAGGAATATTACCATTTCCATAAGATTTATAATCTTTACCATTCTTTATTTTAACTATGTCACTTAATATCGCATTTTTATTATTTTTATTAATAAGTTTATCTCTATAATATTCATATTGTTTTTTTCTAGCCTTCAACTCTTTCAAAAGCTCTACTGAAAGAGTTGTTGAAAGAGTTGTGAAATTGTCCAAAATTTGTATAATTTTGCTTTGTATTTCTAATGGTGGTATTGGAATAACTAATTCATATATTGCTTTTCTACTCAAACTGGGTATTCCTGCTCCTTGTTGACATTGTTGAAGTATTATCTCTTTACCTTTTAGAAAATGATATAAGTATCTATAAATAATCTCATCGCTTTCTTTTTTTACAATATAACAATGTGCTCCAGCCCAAAATGGCATTTCCATAAAATTCACATAGCCAGCTGAAGCTCCACCCTGACTAATTATAATTGTATCTTTATTAGTATTATATTCATACCAATATCCTGATGGGGCTATACCCCCATTTATAACAGGATATTCAGCATTATCTAATAATTTACTTTTATTCAGTTGAGTTCCTGTATTTATTGAACAGACATTATCTAGTGTATAATATTTAATTCCATTAGGACACAATTTTTCTATCAGTTCATCTAACTTATTCATTATTCTACCTCTATCTCTACAATAATTTTAACTCTTTCCCTATTTCCAATTTATCAAATAAGAAATCCTATAATCTATCAATTCTTCCCCCTTTTGTTGTTTCATCTAAATTTAATTATCTCCTTAAAATCTTTAAAATTGATACAACTCTATACTCCTGCTGCTGAGAATAAGAATCCTCCCATATATACTTGGATACAAGGTGCAAGTACAACTAAAACAAAGAAAATTAGAACACATCCAACTATTAAATATACAACTTCTGGTAAAGTTTTCATAATTTTTTCTATAATATTGTCAATATCAATTTCCATATAATCTACTAATTTTTTCATCATTTCACTTAAATTAGTTTGCATTCCGATATTTAACATCTCTGTTACCATAGGTTTTGGCAATCCTGACTTTTCAAATGGCTCTATCCAAGAATCCCCTATAAGTATATTATTTAAAGAAGTTTCAATAATAGATAACATTACATAATTTTCTATAACATTTTTACTAACTTCAATTGCCTCTTGAATTCTCATCCCATTTTCTAAATTTAAAAGCATTGCCTTCATTAATCTTGAAAAATCTAATGCAAAAATCAATTGTCCAAATATTGGCATTTTATATTTAAAATAATGAAAATTATATTTTCCTTTTGGTGTATTAATATAAAACACTACTGTTGCTATTATTACTAAAATAATTGATAATGGTATATACCAATATTTTACAAGATTATTTAATACTCCTTGAAACCATAAAGTTATTGCAGGTAATTGATCTGTTGACCCCATTTCTTCATACACATTTTGTATTGCTGGAATTGCAACTATTGTACCCACAATAAGCATTATTATTAATAAAGCAAATTGTACAATATTTGGTATTAATATTGATTTTAACTTCTTATTTAATGCTTCTGATGAATCTAAATATTTTACTGCTTGTTCCAATGAGTTTGTTAAAGAGCCTGATAGTTCTCCTACTTTTATCATATTTATATAAATAAATGGAAAAATATCAGAATAATATTCCATTGTGGTGTACATATTTTCACCAGCTTCAACACCTGCTAAAATATCTTCAAGTACGCCTTTAAATGTATAATTTTCTGTACTTTCTAATATTGTTTTTAGTGCATGTATATTATTGAAATTTGCTTTTTTTAGTAAATAAAAATTTTGCGTAAAAATAACTAGGTCTCTAGGTGTTACTTTTTCTGTTTTAGATAAGTACATATTTATTTTCTCTATTGTAGTTGAGGTTTTCTTTGTATTTATTTGTGTTGTATTAACATTACTCATTATTTCTTCAACATCTTTTACATTTTTCTTTACAGTTTTTTTCTTTTTTCCACTATATGATTTTTGTTCTATTGAAATTGGCATTAAATCATTATCTTTTAATATTCTTATCAATTTTTGTCTACTAGGTGCTTCAACTTTATTTCTTACAATTAAGCCTGAACTAGTTACTGCTTTATACATATATGTGGGCATTTACCTCATCTCCTTTGACTATCTATTAGAATCTCTTCTTATTTTCATTTGCATAATTGTCCTATTTAATATTTCAATATTTTTTTCTTCAATTTGAGCCTTTGCTTGGTCTAATGTTATTTTATCTTCTACAAATAATGTTGCTATTGAATTTATTAAACCTATACTTCCTTTATCAGAACTTTGAATTGCATCTTCAATCTCTGAAACACTTATTTTATCTTTTCTTATAATACCTGCAACAATATTGTCTACAACCATAACTTCTGGTACTAATATTAGTTTTCCATCTTTTCCTTTTAATAATCTTTGTGATACAACCAATTTTAATAATGCTGATAATAAATATTTTATACTTGCTTGATCTCTTACCTCATAGAAATTTATCATTCTGTCAATTGTTTCTGCACAAGACTTTGTATGTAAAGTTCCTATAACTAAATGACCTGATTCTGCCATTTCTATTGCTGCCTCCATTGTTACTTTATCTCTTATTTCTCCTATTACTAATATATCACAGTCTTCTCTTAATGAATTTTTTACACCATCACTAAATGTCAAAGAATCTCTTCCTTTACCTATTTCTTTTTGTACTATTAAAGATTTTTTTGAATGATGTTTATATTCTACTGGATTTTCTAGTGTTAGTATTTTTTTATTTTGTGATTCATTTATTTCATTTATTAAAGCATTTAATGTTGTACTTTTTCCTGAGTTGGTCTTTCCTGTTACTAGTATTAATCCTTGTGTTTGATATGTCATTCTTCTTATAATATCTGGTAACCTTAATGATTCATAAGGTGGTAAGGTATTTTTTATAAGTCTTAATGTACATAATGGTACATCATCTGATAATGATATATTTACCCTTAAACGTATTCCTTTATACTCATATGATGTATCTAATTTTCTTGTTGTATTAAAAACTTCGTCTTTGTCTACATTTCCTTTTACTAAATAATCATACATTTCATTCATATCTTCATTTGTTAAAATTTCCATTTCCTCAATTGGAACTAAATCTCTTGCAATTCTTAACATTGGTTTATTTCCTACTATTAAATGTACATCTGATGCATCCTTTTCTATTGCTATATCTAAAATTTTATCCATGTTCATAAAACTTCTCTCCTTTTAATATAAAATTAATTGCCTATTTAATTCTTCAAAATTTGTACAACCTTTTAATACTTTGTGTATACCATCTATAACTAGAGGTTTATAATTTTCTTCTAAAGCTTTATTTCTTATTTCAATAGTTGATGCACCTTTTACAATTAATTCTTTTATTTCATCTGAAATATTTAAAGTCTCAAAAATTCCAATTCTTCCATAATACCCAATATTATTGCATTTTTGACATCCAATTGCATCATAAGTTTTTAAGTTTTCAAAATTGATATTTTCTCCATATTTTTGAGCAATTTTAGAAATTCTTTCTTTTTCTTCTTGTGTAAATTCTCTTTCTCTTTTACATTCTGGACAAATTCTTCTTACAAGCCTTTGAGATACAGTAGTTGCTAATGTACTTGATATATCATAATCTGATAATCCCATTTTTCTCATTCTGTTTATTACTTCTATTGCATCTATTGTATGTATTGTAGATAATACATAATGACCTGTTTGTCCAGCTTGTATCGCTATTTCTGCTGTTTCCTTATCACGAATTTCTCCTAGTAATATTAAATCTGGATCTTGTCTTAAAACTGTTCTTAGTGATCCTATAAATGTTGATTTATTTCCTATTTCGATTTGATTTAATCCATTTATTCTTATTTCAACTGGATCTTCTATTGTTGTAATATTTATTTCTGGTGTATTCAAATAATCTACTATACTATATAATGTTGTTGTTTTTCCCGCTCCTGTTGGTGCTGCTATTATTGTTATACTATTTTTTTTATTAAAACTGTTTTTAAATTCTTCTTCTGTTCCTGGATATCCTAATTCAAATATATTTTTTATATCTTCATTTTTCTTTAATAATCTTAATACAAATTTTTCTCCACATACATTTGGTTGTGATGAAACACGAATATTATAATCATTATATAATAAAATTCTTCCATCTTGTGCCTCTTGTTTTTCTTGATGCATATTAGAAATTGCTTTTAATCTACCTATTACTTGTTGTTGTTTTTCTTTTGGAATTTTAGCTACTGTAAACAATTCTCCATCTATTCTATATCTAACTCTTATTTCTTCCATTAGTGGTTCTATATGTATATCACTTGCTCTTTTTTCAATTCCTGTTTTTATAATACTATCAACTAATTCTATAATTGTACCTGTAGAAGTTGTTTTAGAAATATCATTAGATGTTTCTCCTTCCATTGTAGTTAATATTCTTTCAATATCTTTTTCAAATGTAATATATTGTTCCATTACAAGACCTTTATTTAATAATAACATTCTAACTGAATCTGTTTTTACATTATCAATTTTGTCTGTAAAAGCAACCTTTATTTTTCCTCCATTTAATTCAAAAGGAATACATTTATATTTTTTACATATTTCTAATGTAAGATGATCTGTTGGTCTAATTTTTAAAGAATTTCCTGTTATTAATATACCTTTTGTTCCTAATATATCTCCAATAGTTTCTATAAGTCTTTGTGGATCTGTAACATTTAGAATATGTAATATATCACCAAGTCTAGTACTTGGATGTTCTCTTTGATACTGTAAAGCTCTTTCAATATCATTTTCTGTAACTACACCTTTTTTAACTAATTCTATACCAATTGGTTGTCTTCTTCTCATTTCCATAATATATGTATCCTTTCTTTTGTTTATTATTTTAATTATTATATACTATATT
>CAOSZT010000115.1:0-912 GCA_948528155.1 uncultured Clostridia bacterium
TTCTATATTTTATTAAAATCTTTTTTATTTTTCCCCAGAATATTTAACTCATATAACAAATTTTTAAAATTATTCAAATAACACATTAATATTCGAAAATCATTTATATATAAGCTTTTAGGCTACTCAATTATAGAAAACAATATGTAGTAATGAGTAAAAAAATAGGCAACTTTTTACAGTTGCTATTCTTAAAATAAACTATTTAGCTTCCATTTTAAAATTTTCTTCTAACTGAAGTTTCATTAAATCATTTGTAAGTCTATTAATAATTTTCCTATTATAATCATTTAATTGAGAATAATTTTGTAAAAATTTAGTATCAATCATATTAATAAATTCAGAATAATCAGTTTCAATTAAATCACTAAACAAAAAATCTGAAGATATTTTTAAAGCCTTACACAAGGATACAATTGTATTAGCACTACCAAAAGCAATACCACGTTCTAATTGACTAATATATTCAGGAGACAAAGATATTTCTTCAGCAAGAGTTTCTTGAGTAAAATTCGTTTTTGACCTTGCTAATTTTATTCTATTACCAATATTTTTTCTCAAATTTTTTTCATTTTGTTTTCTTAATTCTATTTCTTGCTTTGTCATAAAAACCTCCTAATAGTTTATAGTACATATAAAAGTTTTTGTAAATTTTAATAAACAACTTAAGTATAACAATATGTAATAAAAATGAAAATGAAGTAATACTATGAAAATAATGAGAAAAATCATATTAATAATATTAATAAACAATGTATAAATAATAAATAAAACCTATAAAAGTCTTAATTTAAAGAAAAATAACACTAATAGTCAAACTTTACAAAGAATTTTTGAAACAACTATTTTAAAGAATAGAATTGTAACTAAGAAACATTAAAAGAGATAAAAAAACAACTATTGACAAATATA
>CAOSZT010000115.1:932-6909 GCA_948528155.1 uncultured Clostridia bacterium
TAAAAAATTTTATATTATAAAATAGATAAGTTCATTACATAAATTTTATAATAATGAACATAATTATATATAACAAGGGAGGAAAAATTATGGCAAATAATTTAGATAGTTTAAGTGGAAATTTTAAAGCAGATGGAAGGTATAACTTAAGTGCGTATAACACATATTTACAAAACTTAGTAGAATATGTAAAAGATTTACAAGACAATGTTATAAAAATATCAAATGAATTAAAAGAAAATGTAATGGTACAAGGAAAATGGTATGATGACTGTGCAGCAAACTTTGCAAATTGGTGGAATGATATTAAAGGAGCAATGGATGGTGTAGACTGTTTAAATAGAATTAGTACAGAAGCAGAAGAATTAGTTGAGATAACAGCTGTAAGTGTTTGTAAACAAATGGCTAAATCTGAACAAACTATGGAATCATATCAAAACTATGATATGATAAAGAAATTTGCAAGAGGTAATAAGTATGAAATAATTCAAGACATTACAAAGCAAAAATTAGGAAATATAGCAGAAACAAAATGTAGAGAAGGAGTAACATTAGAAGCAAATCAAAATGCACTACAAAATATGGTAGTAGCTATAGGAAATCAACTTAAATTAATTGACCATAGAATAACAGATATAAAAACAATTATTACAAATAATCTAATAAATGGTGCAGCAATTGAATTTTCAGGATTAGATACATCAACATTAAATAGAAAAGTAAATACAGTAAGAGATAGACTAGACAGAATTCAAGACAAATTATATACAGAAATAGATAAAGATCAACAAATAACAAACGAAAATACAGCAATATTAAAATCAGCACTATCTAAAGATTATAAAAAAGCTCAATAATAATCTTAAATAAGTCAAATTACTAAAAATAGTAATTTGGCTTTATTTTTTTTGTAATAAAAATGTAAAATACTTTAAAAAGTGTTAATCCGTAATAATAAAATAATATAAAGGAAAAAGCTATATTGAAAAAAAACGTAAAATTGCTATAATTAAGTATAGATAAACAAAAATAGAGAGGAAGATAATATTGTTAGTAGTATTAATTGGTAAAAGTGAAATACATAAAATGATATTACCACAAGTTCCATCAGGAAACTATATAATAAATCACAAGAATAAAAATGAACGATTAATAGAAATAGAAGCACAAGATGGGAAATGGCAAATAACAAGTGATAAATTAGTAAGAATATTAAACCCGAAATGCTTAAATATAACAAATAATGAAATAAATATAACAAGTAATACACCATTTTTAAGTAGAGTAACTTTAAAAGAATATGATGTATATGAAATAATGATTGAAGACGCAAAATCATTATATATTTTATGTTGTTTACCTGTATATGAAGAAAACTGGAGTTATCTAAATATAAAATATACTAAAGAAATAACAATTGGAAAAAATAGTATAAATCAAATAGCATACAAAAATGACTTAGTATCTGATACACATGCAAGAATATTTTTAAATAATGGAAAATGGATGTTAGAAAACTATGATGTAAAATATGGAACATTTTTAAATAATGAATTAGTATATGATAAATCTAAATTTTTATCAAATGGAGATACTATTTTTATAATGGGATTAAAAATCATATTAATGGGAAACAACATATACATAAATAACCTAGCAGGAAGAATGGATTATGATGACAAAACTTTAAAACTAGATAAAATTGAAGAACAAAAAAAGCTAGAAGAAGATAATGAAGAAGAAAAATATATAGAACTATATTCACCACAAGAATATTTTTATAGAGCACCAAGAATAAATAATAAAATAAATAAAGAAAAAATAAAAATAGAACCACCACCAGCAAAAAAAACAAATGATAATATGCCATTATTTTTAACAATAGGAACTACAGTATCAATGGGAGTTATATCAATTATTACAATTATGTCTACATTCGCAGGAATAGCAAAAGGAACAACAAGCTTAAGTAGTAGTATTTTATCAATTTTTTCATCATTAGTAATGTTAGTATCAATGTTATTAATACCATTATTAACAAAAAGATGGGAAAAAAATAGAGATGAAAAATATGAAGAAAAACGACAAAAAAAATACAATGAATACATTAATTTAAAGAAAAAAGAAATAGAACATATTAAAGATAAACAAAGAAAAATACTTTTTGACAATTATGATACAACAGAACAATGTACAAGTATTATTTTAAATAAAGATGAAAGACTATGGGAAAGAACAATTCAGGATTTAGACTTTTTATCTATTAATCTTGGAATAGGAGATGTACCACTTGATATAGATATTACATATCCAGAAAAAAAAGACTTTTCTATGGAAGAAGATGACAACTTAATAGAAATGTTAAATGATTTCACAAAAGAAATTGAAACTGTAAAAAATGCACCAGTAATTGTATCTTTAACAAAAGACCCAATAATAGCATATATAGATAAAAGTGATGAAAATATAGACAAATTTATGCAAAACTTATTTATACAAATTATGGCATTTCAAAGTTACAGTGATTTAAAATTAGTATTTTTACTAAGTAAAGAAAACCTAAAAAGATGGGAATACATAAAATTATTTCCATATGTTTGGAATGATACAAAAGACTTTAGATTTATTGAAGACGATATTAAAGGAATGGAAGAAATCTCAAAATACCTAGAAGACGAATTTAATAAAAGAATAAATGAAGAACATGATATAAATAATGACTATAAACAATTTTCACCATATTATTTAATTATAACTGATGACTACAGAAAAATAGAAAACTTAAAAATCATTAACAACATATTTAAAGAAAAGAAAAACATAGGATTTAGTATCTTAAGTATAGCAAAAGATATAAGACAATTGCCAAATGAATGCAAAAAATTTATTAGTGTTGAAGGAAAAACAGGAAAAGTATTTACTAATGAAAGATCAGCAAAAAGTGAAATCAATTTTACTTTTAACAATTTAGACACCTTCTTTTTAGAAAAAATAGTAAAAATGATATCAAATATACCAATAAAATATAAATTAACAGAAAAAAACTCACTACCAAACTACTATTCTTTCTTAGAAATGTATAATGTTGGATTAGTAGAACAATTAAACATTTTAGATAGATGGAAAAACAATGATGCAACACTTTCATTATCAGCACCAATTGGAATAAATTCAACAGGAAAAATCATGAATTTAGATATCCATGAAAAAGCACATGGACCACATGGATTAATTGCAGGCTCAACAGGTTCAGGAAAAAGTGAATTTATTATTACATATATATTATCATTAGCAATAAATTATCATCCAGATGATGTTACATTTATACTTATAGATTACAAAGGAGGAGGACTAGCAGGAGCATTCCAAAAACAAAATATAAAATTACCACATTTAGTAGGAACAATTACAAATATAGATAAAGAAGGACTACAAAGATCATTAATATCTATACAAAGTGAATTAAAAAGAAGACAAATATTATTTAATGAAGCAAGAGAAATGACAGATGGAGGAGTAATTGACATATATAAATATCAAAAATTATATCATAATGGGATTTTAAAAAAGCCAATACCACATTTATTAATAATATGTGACGAATTTGCAGAATTAAAACAACAACAACCAGACTTTATGGAAGAACTTGTAAGTGTATCAAGAATTGGACGTAGTTTAGGAGTACATTTAATTTTAGCAACACAAAAACCAAATGGAATAGTAGATGATCAAATTCGCAGTAACAGTAAATTTGCAATATGTTTAAAAGTACAAGACAAATCAGACAGCTCAGATGTAATTGAAACACCAGATGCAGCATATATAAAACAAGCAGGAAGATTTTATATTAAAGTAGGAAATGGAGAATATTTTGACTTAGGACAATCAGGTTGGGCAGGAGCACAATACTATCCTTCAGATACATCAAAAAAACAAAAAGATAACTCAATAAAATTTATATCTAATACAGGAACTGTAATTAAAGAAATAAATGATTATACAAAAAAATCAATAAATAGTAAAGGAGTACAACTAATAAACATAGTTGAACAAATGCACAATATAGCAACAAAAGAAAATATAAAAGCAGAACAATTATGGCTTGATGACATTCCAGAAAAAATTTATGTAAAAGAAACAAAAAACAAATATAAATTCAAGAAAAGAAATAATAATATATTAGTAACAATAGGAGAATATGATGATCCAGCAAATCAAAAACAAGGAATAGTAAATTTAGATCTTACAAAAGGAGGAAATGTAATAATATATGGAAGTGCAGACAGTGGTAAAGAAACATTAATGAGTACAATTGTATATGATTTAATGACAACATATACAGCAGAAGAAGTATGGACATATATATTAGATTTTGGAACAGAAACATTTAAAATATTTAATGATTCTCCAAATGTAGGAGAAGTTATATTTGCAAATGATGACGAAAAATTAAAAAGATTTTTCACAAGAATGAAAGAAATTATAAATGAAAGAAAAAAGATACTATCAGAATATAATGGAGATTACAATTTATACTTAAAAACTAGTGAACAAAAAATGCCATTAATAACAATTTTAATAAATGGATATGAAAACTTTACAGAAAATTATTATGATGTATTTGATGATACTTTATTAACCCTAACAAGAGAAGGAGCAAAAACAGGAATGACATTTATAGTATCAACAGCAGCATATAATGATATGAGATATAGAATGGCACAAAATTTTAAACAAAAAATTGCATTATCATTAAATGACACAAGTGAATATGCAAGTATATTTACAGGAATAAGAAACAGAAAACCAGCACATAGATTTGGAAGAGGACTAATAAATATAAAAGAAGAAATATTTGAATTTCAAACAGCAAAATCATGTGAGCCAGAAGAATATAATGTATTTATAAAAAATGAAATTGAAAAAATAAAAAAGAACAATAAAACAACAGCAGAAAAAATACCAGTATTACCAAATATAGTAAAAGCAGAAGACCTAAAAACTAAAATTAATGATATAACAAATTTCCCAATAGGACTAAGAAAAAAAGACATAAAACCAGAACTATTTAATTTTAAAGACAACTTAATAACTATAATAACAGGAAAAGACTTAGATGAAGCAACACAATTTGCCTCAAACATTTGGGAAAAAATGAATAATATAAAAAATATCAATATAATAACATTAGATTTAGAAAGAAAAGTATTAGGTGGAAAAGAAGACTTTGAAGAAAATTACAAAAAAATAATATCAAAACAAAATAAATCAAATTACAACATATGTTTCATTTTTGGATTAGATAAATTTATAAATTATTTAGAAGAAAATGCAAATAGAGATAATGAAGATAAAGACATACAAGAAATAAAAAAAATAGAAGATATTATAGAAATATGTAAAAAGAATAAAAATTTCAGCATAACAATAGTAGACTCATCAGCAAAAATAAAAGAACACAATTATGATGATTGGTATCGTGAAAATATAAAAGCAGAGAACATTATATGGGTAGGAAATGGAATAGATGATCAATATATAATTGACATTAATGCTCCAAGAAAAGAAGTAAATAACAATTGTGGATGTAGTTTTGGATATATTAATAAAAAGGAAAAAACAATTATGATAAAACTTTTAGAAATGAAAGAAAAGAGGGATGAAGATGAATGAAGTATTAGTTAAATTATATGTTCCAATGGTTGATGAGCAATATGACATATGGATACCATTAGATAAAAAAATTCATACAATCATAAAACTATTAGTAAAATCTGTAAATGAATTTACTAAAGGTTATTATATTCCAAGTAAAATGCCATATTTATATGATAAAATAACTGCAAAAGCATTTGATATAAATCTAAAATTAATAGAAACTGAAATAAGAAATGGCACTGAATTAATAATGATATGAGAAAGGAAAAATGGAAAGAGGGACACTCCTTGGGAGGGAAAGAGGGGACGGGACAAAGGG
>CAOSZT010000116.1 GCA_948528155.1 uncultured Clostridia bacterium
GGATAAAAAATAATATCTTATAGCTCTTTTGCGAATATAAATTAGTACCTAAACCGTAACCAAAATTCACTAAAAAGTTTAATCTATTATACATTTATTAATATAGAGCAACCATATTTTGGTTACTCTACATTAAAAAGCTATAAATTAATTTTTTTATCAACAATATATTGTGGTCTTTGTTTTGTTTCATCATAAATTCTACCAACATATTCAGCAATAATCCAAATAGACATAAGTTGAATACCAGAAAAAAATGTAATTGCAACAATAATTGAAGTCCAGCCAGCTGATAGATTATTTAGTTTAAAAATATATGATATTAAAGCATATATTAGTAATACTATAGATATTATTATAGATATTATTCCTAAAGCTCCAACTAATTTTAAAGGTTTTGTTGAAAAACTAATAATACCATCTGAAGCTAATTTTAACATTTTCTTTAATGGATATTTTGTTTCTCCTGCAAATCTTTCTTTTCTCTCATATTCAAAAGGTGCTTGTTTATAACCTACCCAACTAAACAGTCCTCTTAAAAATTTGTTATGTTCTGGCAAAGTATTTATTGTATCAACAACTTTTCTGTCAACTAATCTAAAGTCCCCTGTATCTTTAGGTATTTCTACATCTGAAAGTGCATTTAATGTTTTATAAAACATTTTTGCTGTAAATAATTTAAAAGCACTTTCTCCATCTCTTGACTTTCTTTTTCCATATATTACTTCATTTCCTTCTTCCCAAAGTTTTAACATATCTGGTATTAATTCAGGAGGATCTTGAAGGTCTGCATCCATTATTATTATTGCATTTCCTGTAACATATTGTAATCCTGCTGTTACTGCTGCTTGATGTCCAAAATTTCTTGAAAAAGAAATTACTTTTATATGTTGATCTTTTTGGGCTATTTCTTCTAATAACTCTAGTGTCTTATCTGTACTTCCATCATTTACAAATATTATTTCATAATCATAGTTTTCCAATTTTTCTAAATTATTTTTTACTCTTGTGTAACATTCTTCTACTACCTTTTCTTCATAATACATTGGTATAACTAAACTTACTGTTTTCTTTTCCATTTGTTTTCCTCCTCTTAATATGGTAAAAAATTGTATATATTTTTATCAAAATTTGTTTATATAGTTTTACTAAAAAATATTCAATTTGTATTGTTTCATTTAAAATTTAAAAACCCTTTATATAAAGAATTTTAATAGTAACTTAAATAATTAGCTTCTTTATATAAGGGCTTTAATAGTTTATTTTCAAAAATATAGTATATTAGAATTTTAAATTTTTATTTATAATAAATATTCATATCTACATTTGTTAAAATTCCATTTACATTTCCTTTTGAAGTATATTGCCACATAATATATTTTTTATTATAATCACAAGTAGAATTCCATTGAGCTACCCATTTATTATATTTATCTAATCTACTACTACTTAATTTTGTTACTAACCAAGAATAACTTGCATAAACTCCTGTGTTATAACCATTTTCTGCTAACTTATCACAGAATATAGAAATTATATTTACTAAAGTTTCATCTGAAGGCATTCCATTTCTTGCTTTGTATCCATCTGCATCTTCCATATCTATCCATACACCAAATGTTGGATTATGACCTTTTATAAGCCTTAGTGCATGTTCTGCTTCTGAATAAGCATCTTGTTCTGTTAAGGCATATGAATATAAATAAACTCCATAAGGAATTCCAAGTCTTTCACATTCTAGAACATTTCTTAAAAATAATTTGTCATCTTGTGCTGGATTATTTTGTCCGAAACCACATCTAATTATTGCATAATCTATTCCTGAATTTTTAACTTCTGACCAGTTTATTTTTCCTTGATGTTCTGAGACATCTATTCCTGTTAAGTAATTTTCAAATAGATTTACTATTATATTTACATTTTTTACTGAACCATTTATATATGTAACTGGTGTTACATATATATTATTTTCATAGAAAACTTTACTATATGTATATCCATCTGAACTTAATGTCCAAGATGGCTTTGTATCTTGTAATTTTACTGATGATATAATTTCTACTAATGCTTTATAACGATCAGTATATAGATATCTAACTTTTATTACTGAATTGTCTTCTTGATTATATGAAAATTTTCTCATTTTAAAATCTATTTTAACACTTGTCGAATTTCCACTAAAATCTTCTACTGGTGTACTATAAGTTTGATCTGTATCAAATGTTTTTGTATAAACTAATCTATCTTGACTTAAAGTCCAAGATGGTTTTGTATCTCCTAATTTTTTATTTGATTTCATATAAACAGTAACAGTATCATCTTTATTATATTTATATTCTAGCATTATTTCTGGTGGTGTTTTATCAATTCCACTTATATTAATATTTACATCAAAAATGTTACCATATATGTCTTCAACAGGTGTATTATAGTTCATATTGTCTGTAAAAGTTTTTGTATATGTTAGTTTATCTGCACTTAATTGCCAAGATGGTTTTGTATCTTTTAATTCTATTTTTGATACAATTTGAGCGATTACCTGATTTGTATCTTTATCATAATTTGTATATACTGTTATATCTGCTGTTTTTACATCTGTTACATTTATATTTACATCTATTATATTACCTTTTATGTCTTCTACAGGTGTATTATAATTCATATTACTTGCAAATACTTTTGTATATGTTAATTTATCTTCACTTAACTTCCAAGAAGGTTTTGTGTCTTTTAATGGTGTGTCTGAAATTATTTTGGCAGTAACTTGATTTGTATTTATATCATATTCATATTTTACTTCAATTTTTGTCATTTTAATCTCTGTAATATTAATATGAGCATTTATTACATTACCATTTATGTCTTCTACTGGTGTTTCATAATTCATATTACTTTCAAATACTTTTGTGTAAATAAGTTTATCTGCACTTAATTGCCAAGATGGTTTTGTATCTTTTAATTTAACATTTGAAATTATTTTGGCAGTAACTTGATTTGTATTTGTATTATATTCATTTTTTACTTCAATTTTAAAATCTTTTACTTCTGTTATTTCAACATTAACCATTGTTATATTACCATTTATATCTTCTACTGGTGTTTCATAATTCATATTTGTAATAAATACTTTTGTATATGTGAGTTTATCTTCACTCAATTTCCAAGATGGTTTTGTATCTTTTAATTCTATTTTTGAAACAATTTTTGCTATTACTTGATTTGTATCTTCATCATATTCATATTGCATTTCTATATCTTTTTGATTTGCTGTGGTTTGTATTTGGCTTTTATTTATTTCCTTATCATCTACATTATTTACAGTTTTTTGTTTTGTATCTTTTTCTTCATTTATTATGTCTATTACATCATTTTGTATTTTATTATAATCTGTTTCATTTTCTTCACTACTTCCATTTATTACATTTTCTATAGCAAATGAAACATTAAATGATAATATTACTAAAATAATTGTCATAGCTATTATTTTAAATAATAGTGTATTATTCATTATTATTCCCTCCTATTTTTAATAACTAAATATATATTAACATTTATTTTATTTTTATTCAACAAAATTCAGCAAAAAATTTTAAATCTTGGCTACTAACTAATACTTTTTATAGTTGAGTAGTTTAAATTTATGATAATAATAATTTTTATTATCATAAATTTAAACGGCTTATTTAAAAGTACAGAAATTCCAAAATCATTTGAATATTTTGACATAAAAATGAACTCTCCTTATTAAACTGTTTTTGTCTAATAATTTGGGTTCACTTCATCCATAAAGATGCTTTTATATCTTATATTATTCCATTAATTTTAACAAACTATAAAAAATCTCCTCATTTGTTAATTTACCATCTTCATTTTCAGAAACAAAAATAATAAACTTATTCAAATCTTGAAAATATTCATATGTTTGATATTCTTCTAAATCACTATAAGGATTTTTTACAATTTCACCTGTTACAGTATCAACCATATAACAATAACTTTTAATAGAAACAACATACTGTTTATCACCATTTATAACTTTCTCAATTTTTCTATCAGTATCTGTAAAATTATTATTATCAACTATATATAAAAAACCCTCTTTATCAATTTCATATTTACCATTTAAGCCATTATAATTATTAATAAAATTTAGCACCTTTTGTCTATCTGGTATATTTATCCAAATACCGTTTTTATTTGTATTATTTTCTTTAAAATACTTATCTATTTCCTCAAAACTTGGTTTTGAATTTTTTATCATTCCACAAAATGCTACTTTATAATTTATATCAGTTTTAATATTAAGCACTTTTCTACCATCTGCTTCTGTAGTAACTTCGTACAAATTATCTTGACCTGTCAATTTATATTCACTTTTCAAATCTTCTATTGTAGAACTATCACTATACATTATTGAAGTATTTTTCATATTTAGATAATCTTCTTCAAACTGTGGAGATGTGTTATTTGCCACATCTCCTTTTGTTTTATTTTTTGCAAATTCTAAATATGTTAATACAATAAATAAAAATATAAATATAATACTACTTATTATCTTAATTATAAGATTTTTGTTTATTTTTTTATTCTCCATACTAAATACCTCTTAACATATTTAAAGTTGCATCAATATATTTATCTGATAATCTCATTCTATTTACTTCTTCATAATTATAAGCCAAAGGAAGTTCTATTAGTGCTGACTTTGCTCCCAAATTTTGCCTAGCCCAAGAAATTAAATATTGTGTTCCATATACTCCATAATTTTTTGTTGAGCAACTTGTATATTGTTGTTTGTAATAATTACAAATTTGTTGATTACCTATTAATTGGTTTTCCCAGCCATGTAAATCTACTAGAACATTTTGACCTGTAGTAGATTTATGACTTAATAAAAAGTTTCTTAAATATTCTGCTTCATATGCTTGAAATCCAGAAGTTCCATTATAATTTCTATTGTCTGTATATCTTTTATAATAACTATCTGTTTGCCAAGATCTGTTTATATCTATTCCTTTTCCTATTTTACTATATAATGTTGTCCTACCTGGTCCATCTTTTGTATATCCTAATCTTCTACCATCTGGATTTATTTCTTTTATTATATATATTGTCCATTTTTGTGCTAAATCTTTATCCATATCTGCTAATAATCTATTGTAAAAATTATTAGCAATATCAACTAAAACTGTACCATCTCTATCCCAAGAATCTTCATAACCATGTACACAAAATGTTGCAAAAAATACATTTGGACCATTACCATATCTACAATATTCTAAACTAGTTCCTCCAGCTACACCTTGTACCCAGGCTCCACTTATTCCATATGATCCAATTTCACATAGTACTTCAAAAAACATATCAACATTTATATATACATCTTTTTGTAAACCATTAATATCTTGAATTGGTGTTGTATATTTTGTATCTTCATAAAATGTTTTTGTATATGTGTATCCATCTTCACTAAGTTTCCAAGATGGTTTTGTATTTTCCATTCTTACTGTTGATGTTATTTGAACTATTACATTATCATATGATGTGTACATATAACCTACACTAATTTTTGAACCATCTATTTGTATATATTCATTTTTTTTCTTTTCTAATTTTATTTTTACATTTGTTGAATTTCCATATATGTCTTCTACTGGTGTTGTATAATCTTGATTTGTTTCAAAAACTTTTGAATATGTTTTTTTGTCATTACTTAAATTCCAAGATGGTTTTGTTTCTCCTAGTTCTTCATCTGATTTTATAGAAATTGTAACTGTATCATCATCATTATATTTATATAGTAATGTTATTGTAGGAGGTTTTATGTCTATTTCATTTATATTTATAAATACATCTATAATATTTCCATATATGTCTTCTACTGGTGTATTATAAGTTATATTTTCTGTAAAAACTTTTGTATATGTTTTTTTATCTACACTTAAATCCCAAGATGGTTTTGTTTCTTTTAAATTTATATTTGATGTTATTTTTGCAATTACAGTATTATCTTTTTTATCATAAATATAATCCATTATGATTTCAGCAATTTTTACTTCTGTTATTTTTATATCAACATTTATAATATTTCCATATATATCTTCTACTGGTGTGCTATAATCTATATTACTTGTAAATACTTTTGTATATACTTTTTTATCCATACTTAAATTCCAAGATGGTTTTGTTGGTTTTAATTCAAAGTCTGAGGTCATTTGAGCTGTTACTGTATTGTTTTCTCCATTGTAAATATAATTCATTGTAATATTTGCACTTTTTACTTCTGTTATTTCTATATCAACATTTATAACATTTCCATATATGTCTTCTACTGGTGTACTATAATCTATATTACTTGTAAATACTTTTGTATATACTTTTTTATCCATACTTAAATTCCAAGATGGTTTTGTTGGTTTTAATTCAAAGTCTGAGGTTATTTGAGCTGTTACTGTATTGTTTTCTCCATTGTAAATATAATTCATTGTAATATTTGCACTTTTTACTTCTGTTATTTCTATATCAACATTTATAACATTTCCATATATGTCTTCTACTGGTGTGCTATAAGTCATATTACTTGTAAATACTTTTGTATATATTTTTCTGTTTGTATCTAATTTCCAAGATGGTTTTGTGTCTTTTAGTTCAATATTTGATATTATTTTTGCAATAACTTGATTTGTATAAGAATCATATTCATATTCAACATCTATACTATTACTATTTTTAACTACTGTATTCTTACTATTTAAAACTGATGCTTGTTCATTGTCTCTTTCAGCATAAGATATGGTAAATGATATTAATATTATTCCTACTAAAATAATTGCTAACCTTTTAGCCCTCATGAGAAATCCTCCTTTATATATTTTTTTTAATA
>CAOSZT010000117.1 GCA_948528155.1 uncultured Clostridia bacterium
TTATTTGTTACATGATAATACTTTTTTGAAGTTTTATTTAATTTTAGTTTTTTAATATTCTATATAAATTTTACTTTTTTTATTTACTACCACTCCTTCTTTAGGAATTTGTTGTAAAATAATTGTATTTTCTTTATTTAATTCTTCTGAATTATCTTTTATACTAATTTCTAGTTCTAGTTCTTTAATAATCTTTTCTGCCTCTTTAATACTTAATCCTTCAATGTTTGGAACTATAACTTCTTCAACAGCCTCTATTTCTTCTTGATTTCCTTGATTAACTTCTAAATATGGTAAAATTTCACTAAAAATTTGACCACCAACAGGTGCTGCGACACCACCTTCTTGGGTGATTATAACAACACAATCCTACAAATTTGCTACTTGTTTTTCTAATGTTATTTTATTATTCTCTATATATTCTAAACATCTTTTAAATTCATCTTCAAACTTAAATTTTATAGTTATATTTCCATTTTCGTGCACATAAATACAATCTATTAATTCCATCATTATATCTCGTGATAATTCAGTAATGCCTTTTTGTTCTTTGAATTTCTCTATCCATTCATTACTACTTATACTTTGGCTTTCATACTTTTGTTTTTCGCTTTCTAACCTTTCTATATTTTGTTTTAGTCTTTCAATATCACTTTCATATTTTTGCTTATATTGTAAATATTCATCTCTTGTTATATCTTCATTTTTCCAATCTTCATATAATCTCATTTTAAAATTTGATATTTTAGAAATTTCATTTTGTTTTGCAATTATTATATTTTCAATGTTTTCATTTCTAGTGCTTTGAAAACTGCTATCATTTATTTGTTTTACAATTTCTTGTGTATCAATTAATAAATCAATATGCAAATTAATAGCTTTTAAAACTGCTTTCTCTAAGTTTTCCACTTTAATAGAATGTTTTGTGCATAAGTTATTTGATTTTTTTCTATAGGTACTACAAATATAATATTCATATTTACTTCCACTTTTATTGGTACTACTTTTTTTATTCATTGCTCTTTTGCAATCTGCACACTTTAGAAACCCTGCCCATACTGATAATTCTTTTGTTTTTTGAGATACTTTTGTATCTCTTTTGCTTAATTCTTGTGCTTTTTCAAAGGTTTCTTTATCAATAATAGCTTCATGGGTATTTTCTACCCTTACCCATTCTTCTTTTGGAACTTGCTCTACTTTATGTACTTTATAGCTCTTCGTTCTTCTTTTTCCTTGAACTGTATTGCCTACATAAACTTCATTGTTTAAAATATTTCGCACTGTAGAAGGTGTCCAAGTATATGTATTATCTTGTATTCCACAGTTATTATAGTTTTGTCCTAATTCTAATTTCTTATGTCCTGTAGGATTTAATATCCCTAAATTATTTAGTCTGTGGCATATTGCTATCTTTCCTAATCCTTCATTTACATTCCAATCAAATATATTTCTTATAATATCTACAACACTTTCATCAATTATTAACTTATGCTTATCCTTTGGATCTTTAATATAACCATAAGATGGAAATGCTCCTATAAATTCTCCTTTTTTCTTTTTTCCATTTAATGATGTTCTAATTTTAATTGAAGTATCCCTGCAATATTCATCATTAATTAAATTTTTAAATGGTACTAAAATTGTATTTGTGCTTGCTGGATTTTTAAAACTATCTACAAAATCATTAATGGCAATAAATCTTATATTAAATAATGGAAAAACTTGCTCTATGTAGTTTCCAACTTCTATGTAGTTTCTTCCAAGTCTTGATAAATCTTTTACAAGAACACAGTTAATATTTCCATTTCTCATATCTTCTAGTAATCTTTGAAATGAAGGTCTATTAAAATCTGTTCCTGTAAATCCATCATCTATATAAGTATCATAAACTATCAAATCATCATATTCTTCTATGAATTCGTTTAATAGTGTCTTTTGGCTTGTTACACTATTACTCTCTTGCTTTTCTTTGCCGATTATCTTCATCTTCTTGTGAAAGCCTTATATATAGTGCAACTGACCATATTTTTTTACTTACAATATTTTCATTAGAAGAATACTTTGATTTTCTTCCTACCATTAGCTTTTCCCTCCCTTCTGTCTATAGTGTAACGTGTCCAATTACAAAAATCAGCCCATTTTGCTGAAACTGTTAAGATTTATCTGTTACAGTTTCAGCATGCAAAACTGCAAAGTATTTTTACTTTTCTAGCTTTTGTTTTAAAATATCCATCATACATTCATTAAACTTTTTATAATTTTTAGAATATTCTATATTTACAAGCATATTTTCAGCTTTTATTTGATATGGATTTTCTGTTTTTTTTAGATATTCAATAATCTTTTCTGGCATTTTTTAATTACCTTCCTTTGATATTTTAGATATTTAAGTTTATTAGTTTTAAAAAAATTTATTACTTTTCCTTCTACTAGGTATATGTCACTTAAAACTCAAAAACTGGTAATTTTTATAAAAATTTACAAAAAATAACTAGATAATTAGTTTTGACTAATTTCTAGTTATTTTTTTATACTTTCCTTTAACTCTAATTCTAACTTATTACACATTTTAAAAAAATGTTCTTCATTACTTATTGTTTTTTCTCCTCTATTAAATTGATTTTCTCTCTTTTCAGATATTATTTTTAATCTATTCGATATTCTTACTATATCCTCATCTTTCCATCCTGAATCATAAAAAACTTTAAAATCATATTTAGGAATAATTTTTCCATTCCATATTCCAGTTTCGATTACAATTAATGAATCAAAAATTAGTTTTATCCCCAATAATGAAAAGCAAAAGTAATTTCAATAGGAGACATTATATTTAGTTCTGTATCTAAAAAATTAATATATTTATAAATTTTTTGTTCATTGGATAAATTATTATCAAATTGTTTTATTATAAACGCCTTCATCAAACTGGCATATGCTATCATTAATTTTATTCCAAACATTTTATTAGTTCTTATTACATTTATTTTACTATTTTCAATAATTTCATATGCAAAATCATCTGTAATAATAGTATCATTAAAATTTTTATTTAAAATTTCATTTAGGCATTTTACAGTATATTTATATTTTTCTATATTAAGTTTACCTTGTATCTTGTCTCTTGAAGATTCCTCACAAGCAAACTGATAAAAAATTAAATCTTGACTTTTTAAATAATTTACGGTTTCTATAAATTCATTATATAATTTTGCATTTTCTCTCCTAAATTTTTCTTTATCCTCTACATAACTTCTTGCATATATAACAAAATTAGTATCTAATATATATGCAAACCTTCTATATGGATTACGTTCAATTAATTCATTTATATTATTAATCTTTCCATCAACCCAAGTCGTGCTAAAAACACTCAAGAAAAACTTCATCTCCTTTTAATATGATTTTTCATATCAAAAGCAAAATAAGAATAATATAAAATATACCTTCCATTTTGCTTTTCTTTTGAATTATTGAATTTTATCAAATCCTCCATATTCTTTAAAAGCTAACAAATATAATGCTTTTAATAAATCTGGATTTTTCTCTGTCAACTCATTTACTACTGTATCAGAACCTACTTGTAACTCTTTATTCTCATTAATTATTTCTTCTATCAGCTCTGGAAGTATCATACACATTTTATAAAATGCATCTATATCTCCTGTAACTATCTCGTAGAATTTATCCATAGAAACACGTCTTATTCTGTCATTTTCCATATTCTCTCCATCGAGTTTTACTTTCCAAACTATATTTTGGCTATGTTTTGCTATTGCTTCTACTAAAAAGCATACTGCATTTTTATCATTAGCAATTTTATTAAGCATTCTTGTATATGTCTTTTGAGAAGATGTTGAATTCATTGTATTATGCTTATTCTTCATTTCTACATATATGATTTCTTTTTCTGATTTTTTGAATATTACATCAAATCCTTTTTCTGGCACTGTACAGTTATTTATGTATTTAAAAATATTTTGATGAAAGTAACCTATTGCATTAACATTTGTTCTATCTCTTTGTCTAACTAGTTCAGCTTCTATTACTTCTTCAAATTTTTTTCTATATACTTTGCTATCAAATACCATTTTTATTGGATCTATTATGTTTGAATTGAACTTTCTTAAATCAATTCCATTCAAAGTTTGGTCATATGTAGCAATAGTATTTTTAATATGTTCTTTTAAATTTTCTCTTGTTATAAAATTAATTTCATACATTTTCATTACCTCCCAATGCCTTTATTATGGATTCTCCAATATTTTTGGCCAATTCTACTGGTACAGCATTTCCTATTTGTTTATATACATCATTCATTTTTCCTGCAAACTCCCAATTATCTGGAAAAGATTGTATTCTTGCATATTCTCTAGTTGTAAAAGGTCTACTTTCGTCTGGATGACATCTATCTGTTTGTTTCATCATAGGAGAACAAGTAAGTGTTAGTGAAGGTTCTTCCCATGATAATCTTCTTGCAATACCTGTCCTTCCTCCTCCCATAAAATAACAAGATTTCATATAATCTCTTGCTACATCATCTGGTAAGTCCTTCCAATATCCTCCTGGAGGTACTAAATCAAATACTTTCTTCTTTTTTTCTGGATATTTTGCTCCTTCAGATTTTGGAACATTTTTTAGTACATCTTTTAATACTGGTTTATAATTGTGTGGTTTTGGATATTCAAATTTCACTTCATCTTTTAAATCTTGTCTAACCCCTATTATTACAACTCTTTGTCTTTTTTCTGCAACTCCATAATCCCATGCATCTAGAACTTTCCATTTTACTTCATATCCTAATTCTTCAAAAACATCTATCATTGTTTGTAAAGTTTTTCCACCATCATGAGTTGTTAAACCTTTTACATTTTCTGCTAAAAACATTTTTGGTTGTAATTGTCTTAAAAATTCTGCATAATAATAAAACATTGTTCCTCTTATATCATCAATTCCTAATCTTTTTCCAGCATAACTAAAAGATTGACAAGGGTATCCACCTGATAATAAATCTAGTTCTCCTTTTTTTATATTGAATTCTTTTAATAAGTCTTTTTTTGAAAACTCTACAATGTCTTCTTCTATAATATTCCAATTAGGTCTATTTAATCTTAAAGTATCACATGCTTTCTTATCTATTTCTATTAATCCTATTTCTTCAAATCCAGCTTTTTCTAATCCTAAAGCTAATCCACCTGCTCCAGCAAATAGTTCTATACATTTTCTTTTCATAATCTTCTCCTTAAAAAATCTGTTTCATTCCTATTTTCTCAACATTCATTATTAATTCTTTATATTTTCTGCCATATGCAAATGATTGAGGTGCTGTAAATTTATACTTTTTTGTCAATTCATTCAAGCTAATAGGTTTGTTTATTTCATACATATTCTCAATTGGAAATGCATATTTAGTTCCTGTTTCTTCGTTAAATTTATCGTTTCCAAACCCATCAACCATAATTCTATTTGGAGTTGAAATTGGTTCTTTAACTTTTAATATATATTTTAATTCTTTAATTGGAGTTGGTACATATACCCATATGTAGTCCACTTTTTCTTTTGGAGTTCTAGTTCTAAATTCATGATTCTTACTTTTATTTAAAATTCTTTTTACATGTTGTTCTTTTATACTCATAAAAACTATATTTTCCATTTACCCCTCCATACTTTACTTACTATATCATAAAAAATTTGTTTTCTCAACAAATTTCTATTATTTTTTTATACTCCTTACATCACAACTTATTTTATTATATAGTGCAAGAATAGGTGTCTGATATACACCCCTAAAACACTTAAAGGCAAAGCCTTTATCTTGTCGGATTTTCAAAAAAATGTCAGATTTTTGTCCGACATTTTATATAAGTATTTTTTTCAACCATTTTCTTACTCTATGTAGTTTTTTATTGATTTTGGACATGATATCCAAATTATAATTTCATCTGCTATATTATAAATAAAATTATTATATTTAGCTAGTTCTATAAAACTATCTGTATTAGGTTTCTTATGTTTATTTTTTAATTCCATTATAATAGAATTTCTTAAATCATTAAATTCTTTATCTTTTAATTCCAAAAAATCATTTATTGTTCCATTCATTATCAATTCTTGATATGTTATTGGCTTATATTCTTCTAAATATTTACTATATAAAATTCCATATTTACTTAACATTTTGCTTTTCCCCCTATACATTCAATAATCAAATTAATTCTATCCATAAATCCAACTTTATAAAACTTTTCATTTTCATATCCACCAATATTAATTAATTTATTACAATGCTTATCTATTTTTTCTATTATTCTTTCCATATCATCTTCTTTTGCTATTTTAGATATTTCATTTGCTATTTTTTGATAAGTATCTTCTCCTTTTGTTATTTTTTCTATTTTTCGCTTATCAACATCATTTAGTATATATAAATCTTCTGCTCTAGCATTATACCAAGAATCAATAATAGATTCTTCTTGAAATGATTTTAATTCTTCCTTATTTAACATTTTTCATCTCTCCTTACACTTTGTTTTAAATTGTTATATTTAATAACTATATTTATTCTAACGTGCTCATTTTATAAAATCAGCCCATTTTCAAAACTCTTTTACTTTTTTGCGTAGTGCAAGAATAGATGTATTACATCACCCCATATAACACTTGAAAGCAAAGCTTTCTAATAGTATTACTTTTACAAAAATGTATTACAAAAGAGCATACATTTTTATAATATATTTTTCTTATATAACTTTACTCTTTGTAAGATCATATCAATTGTGGACAACCTGTCCACCTTTTACTTTTATAATTAACTATTTAT
>CAOSZT010000118.1 GCA_948528155.1 uncultured Clostridia bacterium
TACTTCAATTAATTTTTTCCTAGTATCTTCATCTACTAATTTTATTTTTTTATAGATTTCTTTTATATATATATCATCCTTCACATTTTTTTCTAAATCTTCATCTAATATCAAATAATCTAAACTCATATTCAAACATTTTGCTATTTGAATTAATGTATCAAATCCTGGCTTTCTTTTGCCTGTTTCTATATGAGATAAAAATGATGGGCTAATTTCTAATATTTCTGCCAATTCTTCTTGTGTTTTATTTTGTTTAATTCTTGCTTCTGCTATCTTTTTTCCTATTTTATCAAAATTCATAATAATCATACTACCTTTACTAAAATATAGTATAATTATATTTTTAAACCTTATCCTTTTTAATAGCTTATTTGTATATTTTTTATACTTTTAGTATAATTGAATATAAAAAAATTAACAACATTTTTATTACTCATTAAGTTGTTTGTTATACTTTTTTATACATGATTTACATATATATGTTTCATTATTCTTTATTAAATCTTGCTTTCTTCCACAACAATTACATCTTTTTTGAGATCTAATAACTATTTCTTCTTTCTCATTTAAAGAAACCTCAACTATATCCTTTTCTAAAATACTTAAAAAATCTCTATATTCTTTTGCTATTACTACTCTACCAAGTTCATCTACTCTTCTGAGTATTCCTGTTGGTTTAAATAAATTTAACA
This sequence comes from uncultured Clostridia bacterium, assembly GCA_948528155.1. Classification (GTDB taxonomy): domain Bacteria; phylum Bacillota; class Clostridia; order TANB77; family CAG-508; genus CAG-269. The sequence continues at coordinate 696 of CAOSZT010000118.1, forward strand.
TTGATTTCAATTCATCTATATTATTACTACTATTTACAAAAATTTCTTCTAATACTTTTATTGAAATAGAATACTTTTTAGATAACAATATTACTTTTGGAACAGAAAGTTTTGAAAAATCATAATCTTCATCAATTACATTTTCTCCTAATACTTCTTGCAGTTCTTCATTTTCAATATTAAAAAAATCTATAACTTCTCTCATTTTTTTATTTACTATTTTTTCTTCCATTGCTCTTCTCCTTAATATTTTCATTTTCTTAGGATACAATATATTTATAATATTGATAAGTTATCAATATTATAACATTAAATCTATATTAAAATCAATATAAATAAAAATTTTATAGGAGATTTATTTTTTAATGAGAAAATTTAATGGAAAATCTAATTTATCAGGACAATTAATTGAAAATGCTTTAAGAAAGAAAAATATGAAAAAACAAGATTTTTGTAAAAAATTACAATTAATGGGTATTAATATAGAGTATGTTCACTTGTTTCGTATTATAAAAGGTACTGTTATACTTAAAGATTTTGAACTATTAGCAATGTGTAAAATTTTAGATTTAGATTATGATGAATTAAAAAATTTAGTAGATGATAAAAAATAGTTTCAATTTTTCATTTTAATTGCTACTTATTTATTTATACTTTTTCTTCTCTATATTTTCTAAATCAAAAATTGTCTCACAATTTTTGCAGGAAGAGGGCGACTCTCAAATCGCCATAAAACAGCTTAAAAACGGAGTTTTTAACAGGTGCATAACTTTATTTTTAGATGCACATACGAGGCAGTCTTTTTTCGGTTATTTATGACTTTTTTCGATATTTTTGGAACTTTATCTTATAGAATTTTAATATTTTTAGTGTTTAATCGGCAAGTTCGCACTCTCAAAAGGTATGCACATTCTAATTTCAATACTACTGCTAATATATATGCTCATTTAGATACAAATGTAAAGCAAAAATCAGCAGATGTATTATCTAATATTTTAAAAAGTCAAAAAAATATATCTATACTTAAGAGGAGTTAGATATTGAAATTGGTTAGATATTTGTTAGATGTATCTTAAAAACAAAAATATTATCAAAACACTGAAAGCCTTGATAATACTAATGGTGGGCAGGGATGGATTCGAACCATCGTACTCAAATGAGAACAGATTTACAGTCTGCCGCCTTTAGCCACTCGGCCACCTACCCATATGAACTTATTAAATATTGTGTCTTTCGACAATAGTTATTATAAGCTTTTTGTAAAGCTTTGTCAATAGTTTTAAAAAACTTTTTTAATTTTTTTATTTAGTGAGGAATTTAAAAGCAAGTTTCAAATCCCTCATATTTAATTTCATATATATTATTTAATATATTCATTCAAATTTCTTGTTTTATAATTTAACTCTCCTATTTTCTCAGTAGTTATATATCCAGATTTAGCACTAATTACATCTGGAATTCTATTAACAACAGTAGCACAAGTCAACTCTACAGTTGCAGGTTTCTCAACTGTAATAGTTGTTGATGGTTCTCCTTCAATAGTCCAAATATTTTTATCAAATTCATCAGGAGCATATACTTTTCCTATACATTCTGATTCTATTGTTACTCCCTCTTTTGTATTTGTTGTTACAACAGCACTCATCCCAGTTGCGTCTCCAGCTTTTATAGTCATATCTAATGTTGAAGAATATATATCTTCTTTATATGTTTGTGGAACACACTTTTGAGTTTGAGAAATTACTGTTAACCCTAGTTTAGAACATAACCAACCATTTACATTCCACATATATGATGGTGTATATTCTCCATTTTTTATTATATTTTGTCTTTCTTCATCTGAAATTTTATCAATAGAAGCTACTTGTTTATCAAATTCATCTAAAGTTAAACCAGCACCATGAGCTTCTGCAAGTGCTATACCATAATCTTCCACATTATAACTAGAACTTCCTTTTATTTTAGTTATTTTTTGTGTTGAACCAGCAATAGATGTTATAAGTTGTCCCCAATATATATCTTGGTAACCAGTTCCTGTTATAGTGCAATTATTCTTTTTAGCTAATTCATCAATTTTATTTGTTAATGTTGGATTTGAATTTTGTGGATAAAATGCTTCCTCACATGTTGATATTGCATTTATTCCCAATTCAGCACATAACATATATGCTTCCTCTAATTCAGATATTAAACTTCTTGTCGTAATTATACAAATGTCTGGTTTTACTGTTTCCATCATTTCTTTTGCATTTTCTACTGATGTAACAGTAACTCCTAATTTTTCTTGTCCTATTATCTCTCCTACATCTTTTCCTATTACTTCTGGATTTACATCAACAGCTCCAACTATTTGTACACCTTTTTCTAACATATACCTCATTGTATATATACTCATTTTTCCTACACCATATTGCACTGCTTTAATTTTTTGTTCCATATAGAAACCTCCTTTGTACTTATTGTATATAATTTTTAAAATTATATACATATTCTACCATAATTGAGTTTAAAAAGATACTACATACATATAAAAACATAAAAAAATTAGCTTTCATTTTTTATCATAATTTTTTTCAAAAAACTATTGACAATATCTAAAAAATAGTTTATACTTTATTTTGCAGTAAGGAAATAGTTATGCTCCCTTAGCTCAGTTGGTCAGAGCAACCGGCTCATAACCGGTGGGTCCAAGGTTCGAATCCTTGAGGGAGCACCAAAAAAATCAACTTTAAGTTGATTTTTTTTAGATATTTAAATAAAATTAAACCTACTCATCTATAATTTTTTCAATTGCTTCCTGTCTCATATCTTTAATAATATTACAACTATTATCTAACTTTTTCTGTTCTTCAGCAGTTAAATCAATATTTAATAACTCTCTTACACCATTACTATTTATAATAGCAGGAACACCAATATAAATATCATCTTGACCATATTGTCCATTTTTTAAATAAGTAGAAACTGTCAAAATTGTATTTTCATCATCCAAAACTGCTTTTACAATTTTTCTTAAGGCCATACCAATTCCATAATATGTTGCCTTTTTCTTATTAATAATCTCATATGCTGCTTCAACAACATCTTTATGAATTTTCTGTAAATCTTCCATATCATATTTATTATCTTTCATAACATCTTTTACACTCTTACACCCTACATAAACATGATTCCAAGGTACAAAAGAGGAATCTCCATGTTCTCCCATTATATATGCATGTATATTTTTACTAGAAATATTAAAATAATCTGACATTATATAACGTAACCTTGCAGTATCTAAAACTGTTCCTGAACCTATTATTTGATTTTTAGGTAGACCTGATACCTTTGCTACCACATATGTCATTAAATCAACTGGATTACTTGCAACAATTATAATACCTTTAAATCCACTTTTCATTATATTTTTTGTGATATCTTTAATTATTTTTGTATTAGTTTCAGCTAACTCTAATCTTGTTTGTCCTGGTTTTTGAGCAACACCTGCAGTAATTACAATAACTTGTGCCTCTTTACATTCATCATAATCACCTGCTTTTATTACCATTTTTTGAGGTGCAAATGGCAATCCATGTGATAAATCCATTTCTTCTCCAATAGTTTTATCTTTATCAATATCTATTAAAATTAATTCTTTAACACCTCCTCTATTTAACATAGAATATGCCATACTCATTCCTACAAATCCTGTTCCTATAAGAACAACTTTTCCTTTTTTCACACAAATTCCCCCTTAAAATTATTGTAATCTAAAAATTATATTTAATTCTATTTATTTATTTTTTATTTTAATTATTTTTATTTTCTATTTCATTTTTTATTTTTTCAACAAATTCAGCAACCTTCATAGTTTCATTTTCAGCATTTCCTCTTGAACGAACTGCAATTGTATTTTCTTGTACTTCTTTAGCACCTACAACTAGCATATAAGGCACTTTCTCAAGTTGTGCTTCACGTATTTTATAACCTACTTTTTCATTTCTATCATCTAAAATAACTCTAACTCCAGCTTTATGAAGTTTTTTCTGAACTTCTTTTGCATATTCGTGTTGAGCATCTGTAATAGGCAATATTTTCACTTGTGTTGGTGAAAGCCATAATGGAAATGCTCCTTTTGTTTCTTCTATTAAGAAACACATAAATCTATCAAATGTTCCTAAAATTGCTCTATGAATTACAACTGGTCTATGTTTTTCTCCATCTTCTCCAATATATTCTAGTTTGAATCTTTCTGGTAATAAGAAGTCTAATTGACAAGTTGATACTGTTACATCGTGTCCTACTGCTGATTTTAATTGAACATCTAATTTTGGTCCATAAAATGCTGCTTCTCCTTCTGCTTCATAGAATTTTACCCCTAATTCTGTTAGTATTTCTCTTAATTGACTTTCTGCTTTTTCCCACATTTCGTCATCATCAAAATATTTTTCTTTGTTGTTTTTGTCTCTTAAAGATAGTCTAAATTCATAATCTTTAAATCCAAAATCTCTATATACTGATAATATTAGTTGTACTACTTTTCCAAATTCTTCTTTTATTTGGTCTGGTCTTACAAATAGATGTGCATCATTTTGGCACATTTCACGTACTCTTTCTAATCCGCAAACACTTCCACTGTCTTCAAATCTAAAGTCATGTGCAAGTTCTCCAATTCTTATTGGTAAATCTCTATATGAATGCATTTTATTTTTATAAATTAACATGTGATGTGGACAATTCATTGGTCTTAACACTATTTCTTCATTGTCCATTTTCATAACAGGAAACATATCATCTTTATAATGATCCCAATGTCCTGAAACTTTGTATAATTGAGAATTTGCAAGTGATGGTGTGTATACATGGCTATATCCCATTTCTACCTCTTTATCTTGAATATATCTTTCTAATAATAGTCTAATAGTAGCACCATTTGGTAAATACATAGGAAGTCCTGAACCTACTAATGGACTTGTCATAAATAATTCTAAATCTTTTCCTATTTTTCTATGATCTCTTTGTTTTGTTTCTTCTAGTTTTTCTAAATATTCATCAACTTGACTTGCTTTTGGAAATGATATTGCATAAATTCTTTGTAACATTTTATTTTGTTCGTTACCTTTCCAATATGCACCTGATGAAGATAATATTTTTATAGCTTTTACTTTTCCAGTTTTTATTAAATGTGGACCTGCACATAAATCAGTAAAATCACCTTGTTTATAAAAACTAATCTCTTCTCCTTCTGGTAAATCATTTATTAGTTCTTGTTTATATGGTTGGTCTTTCATCAATTTTAGAGCTTCTTGTTTTGATAATGCAAACTTTTCAATTTCAATATCTTCTTTAATTATTTTTTTCATTTCAGCTTCAATGTTTGCCTTATCTTCATCTGTAAAAGGTTTTTCTACATCAAAATCATAATAAAAACCATTTTCAATACTTGGTCCTATAGCAAATTTAACATTAGGAAATAACCTTTTTACAGCTTGTGCCATTATATGTGATGTTGTATGCCAATATGCTTTTTTTCCTTCTATACTACTTTCAAATGTTTCTATTGTTAAATTACAATCTTCTTGTATTTTATATCTTAGGTCCTTGACTTCTCCCTTAATTATTCCACATGTTGCCATTCTTGCTAATCCTTCACTTATTTTTTGTGCTACTTCTAATATTGTAGCTTCTTCTTGTATTTCTATATTTGAGCCGTCTTTTAATGTTATTTTAATCATTTAATTTTCCTCCTTGTTTTAATCCAAAAGGGTCTGTCTGTTTTTTTGTTTATTTATGACATATCTCTTTTGTTTTTGTTATAAAATAGATTTTTCATATATTATAAAAAACACTCCTATAGCTTTATATCTATAGGAGTGCTTTTTATTACACGATTCCATCCTAATTTTTACTTAATTTATAGATTATAACGTATCTTACACGTTTAGCTTATTCACCAAAACTTTTGAAGAGGTAGTTTTTCAAATATGTTTTCTTGAATTAGCTTTCAGCCTTTGACTAATTCTCTCTTTTAGTAACCTTTATTTTACTTTTTCTCTTACTTGTTTTTTCATATATTATGTTCTACATTTATAATTTTAATACCTTTTTATCTAAAAGTCAATATTAAATAA
>CAOSZT010000119.1 GCA_948528155.1 uncultured Clostridia bacterium
ATTTCCTAAAAATATAATGATATATTGTATAAAAAAATATATATGTTATAATGTAGATGTTATAAAAATAATACTGATAAAGAAAGTTCTGTTTTATTAATATAATGATATATAGTGATTTTAAAATATATAAATAGAACGGTAATAAAATAGAGAAAATGTATATTTTAAGTTAAAGTGTAAAAAATTAATAGGAGGAGTTGTTATGATAAGAACAAAATTGAATGATAGAATTTTGCCTACATATACAAAAGGCGAAGAAATTTTTAATATGACATCACATATTGTTGGTGGAGCTTTAGGAATTGTTGCATTAGTATTATGTGTTATATTTTCAGCAATACATAAAAATGGGTATGCTGTTGTAAGTTCTGTAATATATGGTGTTATGATGATTGTTTTATATACAATGTCAAGTATATATCATGGCTTGAAACCAGGAAAAAAAGCAAAGAAAGTATTTCAAATATTAGATCACTGTTCAATATTTTTATTGATTGCTGGTTCATATACACCATTTTGTTTGGTAACTTTTAGATCTTATAATCCTATATTAGGTTGGACAATTTTTGGTATAATATGGGTTATGGCTATTTTAGGAATTATACTTAATTCAATAGATATTAAAAAATATAAGATTTTTTCAATGATTTGCTATTTAGGAATGGGTTGGTGTATAATTTTTACTGCTAATTTATTACCTAAATTATTGGGACTTCAGGGTGTTATTTTATTGGTTACTGGTGGAGTAGCATATACTATTGGAGCTATTTTGTATGGTATTGGTAAAAAGAAAAAGTATATGCATTCTATTTTTCACTTATTTATTGTTTTAGGAAGTATATTGCATTTCTTTTGTATTTTATTTTATGTGATTTAAAAAATTTAATATATTTTAAAATTTCCTGGAAAAATACTTGTTTAGAAAATTTAAAAATATTTTTATTGTTATTATGTATAAAGTTATATTTGTTGAATATACTTCTTATTAGTTAAAAATATTAATAGGAGGTATTTTTCATGATTAAAATGATAGATTTGCCATATCCTTTAAATGCTTTAGAGCCTTATTATTCAAAAGAAACTCTAGATTTACATTATAATGTTTTATATAAAGGATATGTTGATAATACAAATAAAACAGAGGAAAAACTTAAATTAGCTAGATTAAATAATAATTTTGAAAATATAAAATGTTTAGAAAGAGATTTAAGTTTTCATGGATCTGGTGCAATATTGCATAAATTATTTTTTGAAAATATGGGACCAGCTATTCCAACAAATCCAGATGTAAAATTAATGCAACATATAATTAAGGATTTTGAAAGTTATGACAAATTTAAAAATCAATTTACAGAAGCTGCTAAAACAGTTGAAGCTTCTGGATGGTGTATATTAGTATTTGTCCCAGAATTTAAAAAGTTAGAAATTTTACAATGTGAAAAACATCAAAATTTAACATTATGGGGATGTCAACCATTATTAGTTTTAGATATGTGGGAACATTCATATTATTTACAATATAAAACTAAAAGACCTGAATATATTAGTGCTTTTTGGAATATTGTTAATTGGAATATAGTCAATAAAAGATACAATTGTTTGGAATTAAATTAAGTATTATAAAACTATTATAAAAATTAAAAGTAAAACATTATTATCATAAAATGTTTACATCATTTTTTCAGTATAAATCAAATAAAGACCTAATATAAAAGCGAAAGAAGAATTTATTTTTAAGATAAGAAAACATTGACAATTAAATATGTAAAATGTAAAATATAAACAAAAAAGCAAAAAATGAGATTATAATAAAGTATAAGAAATGGAAATTCACAAAAAAAGGAGTAAAAAATGAAAAAGTATGAAAGTTATAAAAATAAAGGAATAACACTTGTAGCATTAGTAATTACGATTATTGTTTCTTATGATAAGAAAATTAAATGTAGTAATATCAATGGTTTCCTCTTTTCAAAAATTAAAATAAAATATAGTAATATCAAAAATAGCACAAAAAGGGTGCTATTTTTTATTGCTTAAAAAGAAATGTGCAACATATACAAATTGCACAAAATAATTAGTAATACTTTGGTGATAATGCGAATGGATTGTGGGTTATAAAAATGGTATAATGAGTACAGAAGGTGAGGGAAAAGTTAATATTTCAAACTTATCTCTCATTTTTTTGATTATGAGTTGTTTTAATTATAATTGTTACGGACTTTGACTTCTTCTTTTAATATGATTAGGAAGTCAAAAAAAGAAAGAAAATAATAAAGTAATGAAAGGAAAATAACTATGGATAAAGTAACAGCTAAAGAGATGAATATTAATGCAGGTGGATATAGCTTTTTGTGTATCTTCGGTGAACACATTAACGGTGGATTTCTTGCAATACCAAATTGGAATGTTTGTGTTGAATTAAGTGATGCAAATGATTTCGATTATAATTCAAACAGTATTTATAATGCCATTGTTCAGATTGCAGAATTCTGTTCTGACGAGAAAGATATTGCTGATACAATTGCAAACACTATATATATGGAAGGATATGGGTATTAAAATGTCAGTAGAAAAAACTTATATTGAAACTTATGCACCAGACAGCAATATGACCTTTATTGTTGAAGATACTTTAGTTAATGGTAAAGTAGTTTTTACAGAATTAAAAGGTTTCTATTATGGAAAACCAAATCCTAAATTAACAGAAAAATATTATAACAGGCTCAAAGCAGAATACAAACTTTGATTACTGTATTAATGAAATGACATTTGTCGAAAAATAAGGTGGCGACCTTAAACGCAGAAAGGAATAATAATATGGGAACTTTTGCCGAGATTGAAAAGAAAAGGGAAGAAATGACAATGATTTTAAAAATTGTTGAGCGAGCTGATAATATGGGATTACTTTATTTTGATAAGTTATCCTTAATGATGGACTTAGAGTGTGCAAACGAAGAATTCAATCTAAGATTAGATGAGTTTCTCAAAGCAGATGATTTTAATTTCTCACACGATATAAGTGGAATTCAGCATCATATTGATAGAAGTACAAAAACATTCAAAGATTGTTTTATTCCTCGTTTTGCAGATAAAAGCATTGAAGCAGAACAATCAAAAGACGAGCCAGACATAACAGACTAAACAAAAAGGAGCAAATTGATTATGAATAACATCAGAAGAAAAGAAATCAACAAAGTAAAAGAAAAACTTGAAAACTTACTCGCTGACCTTGACGGACTTAAATCAGAGGAAGAAGAAGCATACGATAATATGCCAGAGAGCTTACAGGAAAGCGACAGAGGTGGCGAAATGCTTGAAAATATAGAATATCTTGATGAAGCATACAATGCTGTAGATGAAGCCATAGAAACATTGGGTAACATATATTAATGAGGTAACACGAATGAAAAAAGTTGAATTTGATTTATATATCCATATTGTAGGTGAATACGAAACAGATGAAGAAATTTCTTCACCTAATGACTTAACAGATGCAATATTTGATGAGGAAGCAGATTATGAAATCTATGACATTACTGATAATATTAGATTTGCAAGGAATGGTTATTTTCAAGTAGAAGAAATTGAAGATGAAGATTAAAAAGGAAGTAGTATATAGAGGTGAAGCAAAATGAGTATGGCAGGAACAATGATGAATAGCGGAAATCGAAAAACCAAAATTAGGGTTACTGATATTCGTGAAAATCCATTGAACTTTTATGAAAAAGAGGATATTTACAAAAGGACTATTGATAAAGAAACTGGACAGGATATTGAATTGGTATCTTTGGCAGAGGGAATTAAAGAAAACGGACAGATGCACAATGTTGTAGTGTATGAAGATGCTACTATTAATGATGGTAAAAAATATACATTAATAAGTGGTGCAAGAAGATACAAAGCAACACTTATGAATTATGAAAAAGGCGATTGTAATGGTGAAATTGATGCACTTATCATTGCAAAGCCAAGCAATCCGTATGAAGAACAGATGCTTATTATCGAAGGAAATAAACAGAGAAGGCGAGAGTTCCAAAGCAAACAGACAGCTTATCAAGAAGTTTTGGCAATGGAGCAAATCTTTGATGAATATAAGAAGTCTGGTATGATACCAAAAGGGCAAGTCAACAAAAGAAAATTTGTGGCAGCATCACTTGGTATTAGTGAGGGAACAGTTGAAAATCTGCATCATCAGTTTGATAAAACAGAAATAGACGAACACCACAAAAAGAAACCAAGAAAGACCAATAAAGCATCAAAGAAAAAAGAAAAATATAATGAGCTTGCAGATGAAATTCAAGCAGAGGTAGCCTTTGCTTGTGATAAGGTAAAGTTAAATGAAAAGGAATTAATCTTTGCTTATGAAAGTCTTGAAGATTTGAAACACTTACTTGATGCCTTTTCTATTAATGTAGATGTAGAGGAGTTGGAAGAATGGTTAAAACAAAATCTGTAGAAACAAAAGTTAAGATGTGCCGACCTTGTGCAGAAAGATTGAAAGCAGAAGGAAAAGTAAAAATCGGAATGTCGTGCAGAGATAAAAACGAGTGTGCAAATTGCTATAGGCGAAAATTTGTATATGATTGTGAACTTATTAATCAAGAGCCACCATTGATATTGCCAATCAAAAAGTATTGGTTTGATAAAATAATTGCAGGTGTTAAACCAGAAGAATACCGAGAAATTAAAGAATATTGGACTAAACGGTTTAAGTTAGGTAATGCAACTAACAAGATTTGTGAAGTGATTTTCAAAAACGGATATACAGCAAACGCTCCAACTTGTCGTTGTAAAGTAAACATACATACAGGATATGGCAAGGAAGAATGGGGAGCAAAGCCAAATACAGAATATTATGTACTTGATATTATAAAGATTATTGAGGTGAAAATATGAAAATACCTAAGTATATCGAACAAGCATTAAATAGAAGAACAAAATTGGCTGTTCAATTAGACGAAGCAGATATGGTAATATTTGAATTCATTACAAAAAATGATATTGATGTAGAAAGTTGTGATTATGCTGGCGGTGTTGAAATGTATGCTAATCCTTATGATAGTGCAGAACGCATCAGAGAAGCAATATTGAATACAGAAAAGTAATAAGGAGCAAAACAAATGAGAATTTTAAATATTGTTACCCAGAAGGGTGGAACAGGAAAATCAGAAACAGTAAAAAACCTTGCTTTTGGGTTAGCCAAAAAGGGGCTTAAAACTCTTGTAGTTGACCTTGACCCACAGGCAAATACTTCATCAACAATCTTGAAGTTACACGAAAGTATCTCAAAAGAAACACTTGATGAAATGATACAGACATTTATTAATGATAAACCAGACAATCCGACAGGACTTGAAGGAATTGATATTCTTCATAGATTTATGAAGAAAAAAATTGACGGATATGATGTCAGTGATGTTCTTCTTCAACCAACATTGATTGATGAAGCAATACAGCATACAAAATACAAAAATCTTGACATTTTACCTGCTTCATCAAATCTTATTGAAACAGATATGAAGTTAAAAACAAGCTGTATGAAAAGTGACACAAGGCTTGATATAGCACTTCAAAAAGTAGAGGATAAATATGATGTTTGTATTATTGATAATAGCCCTATTATCAATGGGGTTACAATAAACGGTGTTACTGCCTGTAAGAATGAAGGCGACCTTATTGTTATTCCAATTAAGATTGATGCAGGTAGCCTTGAAGGTGTTGATATAACGCTTCAACAGATGCTTGAAATACTTTCTTATTCTGACTTTTTGGAATTTGATTTTAAATTGCTTTTCACTATGAGAAACAGAACTGTTGTTGAAGCTGATGTTGAAAAATCATTAAGAACACTGTTTCCAGATAGATGTTTCAATTCATCAATTCGTTATCAGTCAAAGCCTGTTGTAACAGCATCTAATGAAAGAAAAATCCTTCTTGAAGGAAGATGCCAAAGTGGTGTGGCACAGGATTATAAAATGCTTGTAGATGAAATTTATCAAAGTATTCATCTAATGTAAAGTGAAAATATAAATTGACAAATGTCGAAAGGAAAAACTAATGTCAAAAACAGCGTTTCCAAAAAATGAATATGTTTGGGGAATTATACAAACAAGAAATGGATTTGATTTTGAAATTACTCACAATGCTATTAATGGAAAATATTACTTATATCGTAAAGTTAATTCTCATTACAACAAGATAACGAGTTCTACAATTGCCAATAATTTGTTAAAAGAAATATCTAAATATGAAAAGCAAACATTTGAAATTTGTGGGCGGTTTGCTTGTGTATATGCAGTGAAAGACGGTTGCAATATTGAAGGTTGGAATGATGCAGAAGGTGAACTGAATGGAACAAAATCATTTTGTCCTATTTATAACAAACAATGTATTCACGCAAAGTGTCATTACTGTTCTCGTGAAAAAACAGAAATATGCAGTCGAAAGACTAAAATGAAAGGAAGTAGTATTCTATGTTAGCTTTAATAGGTATAATATGTTTTGGTTTTGGATTATTTTTCTTTATAGTTATTTCTGACAACATAAAAGGATTTATTGCTTGTATCGTATTTGTAATAGGAATTTTATCTTGGGTTGCTTCTGTTGTTATAAGTTCAACCATCTCAGAAACAAAAGAAGAATACAAACTTGTCGAGAGCCATAATATTATAGCACTGCAAGATAGCTCAAACACTTCTGGAACTTTTTTCCTTGGTTGTGGCACTGTAGGTAGTTCTATGTACTA